>JAFDJF010000303.1 GCA_019307645.1 Deltaproteobacteria bacterium | reverse complement strand
TAACAAGTCGCCCTCGGGGGCATCGTGGAAAAGCTCCATGAGGATATGGCTGACAGCCAGATCGAGAACGGCATCTCCAAGGAATTCCAGACGCTCATTATCCACCAGGTATTGAACTGACAGTTCATTTACGTAGGATGAGTGTCTGAATGCCTGCAGAAGAAGTTCAGTTTGACTAAACGTATAACCCAGTTTCTCGTTCAGTTCTTCAAATCTAAGCTCTGATAGATCCATGTTAACTCAGGTTGTTAGGTTTCCCGCCGGCGGCGGGATTCACGGTTGTTCAGCAAACCCCTGAACCGTGAATCGTTGAACCAGCTACAATTCTTCTTATATTGAAGATTTTACACAAGCCATCGATCATTTTCAACCCAAGAAAATCAGAGTTGCCCGATAAACAAATAGCAGATCATGCATAATTTATTTGACTTATTATCCAAGACTTGGTTTTATATAGGTTTTTCTATCCCAACAAGAGCTTATCATACGGTAATTTTGTTCTATCAATAAAAATCTTAAAAATCGAATCGTTAGGGCAATAATCGATATCTTTGTTGACAAAAAAATAAATGCATCACTATTGCTGGTTTCACAAAGGCCGAGAAGTAGTTTTTTGTCATTCCGGCGGAAGCCGGAATCCAGTCGATTCAGTTAGTTAGTGTCCATCCATAAATGAGGATTTTCGTTCAAGATCAAGGCATGCGAAAAAAATAACCGCAGGCATATAGTTGATATTCCGAGGATTATTTTTTTGAGCATAACGCAGATATTGGACAAAAAGACCATTTATGGATGGGCACTAGTTAACGAGTAACTGGACTCCAGCTTCCACCGGAGTGACGACTTTTTCGAACCGTCAATTTTATGTATTTTGGAGCATTTACAGGTTAGAACAAATTTGTCCTGGAGCTTATCATGAAAAAAACAATTATTTTAAAAGAGAAGGATATTTCTGAAATCATTCAGAATATAGCGCAGGCAATTTTAGAAAAAAATAATTCAATGGAAAACGTGGTTTTGGTGGGTATCAGAACCGGCGGCGCATTTCTCGCGGCACGTCTTCAAGAGGCCATTTTCCGCTTGAATAATCAGAAACCGTCTCTGGGCATTCTTGATATTACCTTGTACCGCGATGACTGGACAAAAATCGGCCCCACACCGGTTGTCAAAAAGACAAAAATACCATTCTCAGTTGATGGTAAAACGGTTGTTTTGGTGGATGATGTGCTATTTACGGGAAGGACTGTAAGGGCAGCCATGGACGCACTCATGGACTATGGCCGGTCCCAGAGGATTGAGCTGGCCATCCTGGTTGACAGGGGCGAAACTTACAGAGAATTGCCGATCATGGCAAATTACTCAGGTGGCACTTGGGACACCACCCTTGATGAAACCATTAATGTCTACCTGAAAGAGAAAGGATTTTCTGATCACGTTGCTATAGAAAAAAAAGAGGCAGCCTGATCATGAGGCGCAAAAAGAAACCCAAAACAAAGAAGCCTCTGCAACCAACCGTTCTCACTCCAGAGGAAAAATCCTCTGTGACCTCTATTCTTAAGAAATTTGACAATGCCGACCCCGCTGAACTCGTGGCCATGCTCCCCGACGCACGCCATGCTCAGGCCATTATTGACCAGGTGTGCATGGGCAAGGCCCCTTCCGTTCCTTTGCTCCTGGCCCTGAAGGACGGTTTTGAAGATAAACGGGTCCATAAAGCTGTCAAGCGGGCACTGTTTAAACTCAGACAAAAAGGCATCTCTGTTGAGGAATATTTAAAACCGGAAGGCACCCCGTCTCTCATCTTAAAAGCGCCTCAAAAGGAGAAGCCTGCTGCCTATGTCGGACCTGTTCTGAATATGTTCGGCTCTCGCGCAGTTCTGATAACACATTTCAGGGGCACAAAGAGTCGACACATGGGGATGGGTATCGCTTCTGATGAAGAGGGCATTCATGAATTCCTTTATGGAATCTTCAGCAAAAAGCGAACAAAGGAGATGAAAGACCTCCTTTCTCGCTGTCTCATGCCGCCACGATTCTCGAACAAGCCTATCAACAGCACGTGGAGAACCAACCGGATGTCCCCCCTGAATATCTTGAACTCAGGCCCTGGTTGCTGGAAAACGCCCCTCTCATTGACAGTCCTGTCATATACGACTTCGTTGACGAGGATCAGATCGAGAATAAGATCATGACAGATTCTCAGCTGGAAAAACTTTTCCAGCATAACCTGATGGAACCATGGCTGATTGAATATGAACGTTTAAGACCCTTCATGGAAGAGCTCCTGAAAACAGACGACAGCCCCATAGTTCTCTCAGACGGCCAGAAAACGGACCAGGCCGACAGGATCAAAGGAAAGTGTATGGAAAAACTCTTTCCTGACACCGAACGGGCCTTGTTAAAACGCAGGTTGGAGGAGATGGCCTTTGTCTTTTTCAAGCTGGAAGAAGAGGACTTCTGCCGACTGTGCCTCAATGCCGCCCGAATCACAGATCAGGAAGACAATTCTCTGATGAAAAATCCTGTAATTGAATTTTTCCTGGAACGTAGTTTCGATTATTACATGAACCTGATTCAGAGAGGCACACCCAAAGACCAGGAGCCAACGGACAGTTCATCTCCCAATATCATACTCCCCTGAATTGGGGCAAAATCAAATGGGACGTTTTGAAATTGATGGTTTCGTAAAAAGTCGTCACTCCGGTGAAAACCGGAGTCCAGACCGTCTGTAAGCATTTGAAAAGACTGGATTCCGGCCTTCGCCGGAATGACAAGTAATGGTGGTTTCCAACTTTTTACGAAACCATCAAATTGGCTCAGGAGAGAAACATGCCTACAAACATAAGGGTTAAAACCAGTTCGAGGATCGATATGGTGAATATCACCGCGTCTGTCCAAAAAGAGGTTGCAAAGGCAGGTGTAAGCGACGGATTTTGCGTTGTATATGTCCCGCATACCACCGCAGGCATAACCATCAACGAAGGCGCAGATCCGGCAGTTTGTCACGATATCCTGACAAAGCTCAATGAACTAGCGCCTGCTGACGCCGGTTATCGACACATGGAAGGCAATTCAGACAGCCATATCAAGGCCTCAATTATGGGCAGTTCCGTCACGGTGATGGTTGAAAACGGCCGACTCGTCCTCGGGACATGGCAGAAGATCTTTTTCTGCGAGTTCGACGGTCCAAGATCCCGGAAGGTGTATGTAAAAGTGTAACTACTCAGGTTCAAGGGTTCACGGTTCAAAGGTTTGTGGACCAACCGTGAACTGCTGAACCCTGAACCTTTGAACCTGCCTAATCATTTAAATGAGCCTTACTGCCTCCGGATTCAGACCCACCTCTTCCATCCATCCCCGAATCGCCTGATGAATAAGCTGATAATATTTTTCCGACCCTCCCAGGCCTCTTCTCCCAAAATAGTAATTGATCTCAAGGAAAAAAGGCTCCGGATCTTTCTTTGAAAACGGAAACACAAAATCAACGGCTGCAAGATCAATCCCGGTCTTCCCGGCCAATGTCTGGAACTCAGCCCTTCCTTTTTCCTGGAGGTCAGGCCGCCACTGATGGTCGATTATGGCTCCTTTGCTAATCGTGGTTATTATCTGTCCGGGTTTTGCAGGACGTTTCCAGTAGGTAATTATATTCCTGCCAATGATCACCGCCCTTAACACATTCCCGCCCGAAGGAACATAGGCCTGGGTAACAAAGCCCGAAAACCCCGACCTTTCTCTAAGGCTCAGGAAATCCAACGCCGAGGAAAGAGATTGCCGGTCTTCCACAAAAAACACGCCCTCTGCCTCGTGACTTTTGTCATCCTTGATCAGGAACGGCAATTTATGGGGGATGTTTTCGACATCCGGACAGGTTTCCTTGAATTGTCTTACTTCCGACCATCGAAATGTCTCCGGACAGGAACATCCCAGATCTTCAAACAGAAGACTCTGACCCATTTTTCCCGGGTATTTAAACCGCACTTCATAGTTTGGAAACAGGTGCGCACCGGAAGTTAAACAGGCATTAAAGAGATCCTGCGACCTCCCCTGGGGTAGGATGATGGCATCTGCCCGCTTAATAAGATCAAGATCCGCGGCGTTAAGGCTTCGAGATCCCAGAACAACATTAACATCCGCGTCAAAACACGGGTGAAAAGAGAGTATCATTTTTAATTTTCTGCCTGATTTGACTTTTTTGTCTAAAATGACTATAGTTAGTGTCCATCCAGAAATGAGGATTTTTGGTCAAGATCAAGGCATGTAAAAAAAATAAACACAGGCATATGTTTGATATCCCGAACATTATTTTTTTTGCATAACGCAGAGATTGGGCAAAAAGACCATTTCTGGACGGGCAGTAATTAAAGGTTATGGATGACTACTCGGGTTCAACACTGACACGTGCGCAGTGGGCATCCCTGGAACTGATCACCTGGGAGTTACCGATATTTTACCTTATGAATCAGGAGTAACACAATGCCAATCTTTGAGTTCCAGTGTATTGACTGCGGCAACCAGTTCGAAAAACTGTTTATGAGTTCAGATGGAAACGTTGATCTAACCTGCCCCGAATGCCAATCCGAGACCCTTGAACGCGTAGTCAGCAGGACAAATTATACCATGGGCGTGGGAACGGGAGAGAATCAGCCAAAGATCACGACAAAATCCTGCGGTGACGGCTCAAATCAATGTATGACCCTTGATCTGCCCGGACCATCAAAATAACGTCTGCCCGGGAAAGCCTTTCAGCCTCACAATACAGAAACCGGTAAACCGTTGAATCGCTGAGGGTTCGCGCAAAAATGGACCAGACCCATCTCAAAAATGAGCTTGACGATGACGACAAGATTCACATCACCGAAATCTTTAGTGAAGATGTCGTTCCAAGACTCATGAGAATGGATGCAAGAATTGGGAACATTAACTGTAAATTCGCCGGAGAGCAGTATGAAAACTGGGTAATCGAGTTCAAGTCCACCCGGTCCGGTTTTGAGATTGTAGACTTTGAATATGATGAAGACTCACGAAGCTTCGAACTGGCTCCCCGGCCGCGAATAAGTCAAATAAACGATAATAGTTCAAGTAGTTAGAGGCTCTACCCAGGTTCACGGTTATTGTTCTTTAAGAAATGAACATCGAACATCGAACGTCCAACATCGAACAAATGAACCGCTGAACCGTGAACCTTATAACCTGACCAGTTACTATGTTTGAAAGCAAATTTTTCGGAAGAGACCCTGTAAAAAAACCCGTCTGCCCTTTTTGCGGATCGCTGCTCATTGAGGGGCCAAAGGAATTGAGAACCAGAAGAGCCGGGGAGATGCCGGTGGGCTCTTGTTCCTGCGGTGCCGTCTATGCATGCGATGAAACCGGGCATAATCTGGGCTCTGCCATGGTTGAGGCCCTGGTATTCGGATGCGATATGGACTGGGACCTGGCATGGGGGCTGGAGCCTGAAAAGGATTACCTCCAGGAGATAGTTGAAAATTATGACCTCAAAAACCATCTCATTATTCCGGGGAGGGCTTTTGAAGGCAGAAGAATAGCCGGCGCCTTGTATTTCGTGAGGCTGCACAAAGATGTCCGGGAAGTTACGTCCGGTGGGGTGCAGAAAAGCCTGGCAAGGGCTGTTCCTGCTGCATCCAATTCTTCTTCGCGGCGAACCAGGAAAAAAACGTTACCTAAAAAAGACGTTGAAAAGCTTGTCAGGGAATACCGGATTGACTCCATTTTAGACGCTGCACAGGAAGATAAAAAGGTCATCAGATATCTGCAGCGCCTTCTTTATTCAGGAGACGACCTGTTCCGCTGGAGGGCAGCCGAGACCCTTGGCAGGGCATGTGCGATTATCGGGGACAGAGACCCCGGATTCGTTTCTAGGCTCCTTCAGGGCCTTTTCTATTCCATTACAGATACTGCCGCCTTTCCCACGGGGGCATTTGAAGCGATTGGAGAAATCATCGGAAACAGGCCGGATCTCTTTGGTGGATATGCGCCGCAACTCTATCAGTTCCTTGCTGATGAAACCCGAAAGGTCCAGTCCATGCAGGCGCTGGGCAAAATCGCAGCGTCCAGGCCAGACCTTCTCCGCAAGCACACATTATACTTCTTTGACTTCCTGGAGGACCCTGACCCTGCTGTGTGTGGCTATACTGCATGGCTTATGGGCAACCTTGGCGCCTATGAGGCGAAGCAAGACATCGAAAAGCTCCAGCAGGAATCCCATGAGATTGAGATCTATGGAAACGGGAATCTTGAGAAAAAGACGGTGGGCCAGGTAGCGTCCGAGGCCCTGAGCAAGTTGTGAAAATCCGATATCTCTTCTCCTCCCCAAACGGGGACATCTCCCTTGGGCCAGAAGACCTGGCAAGGCCTTTCTTAATCACACCTTCAGAAGCCCACCCCTTCCTGACATTGGGAAATTATTTCGAATCTATCAAGACCTTTATTTTGAAGGACCAGGCAAAGCCGTTGATCTCTGCCCTGAACGAGCACCTGAGAAAGGATACAAGCCTTGATGACCTCCGGGAGGTCTTCATCCGGAGTGAAAAA
>JAFDJF010000302.1 GCA_019307645.1 Deltaproteobacteria bacterium | reverse complement strand
GCCTTGGCCATAGGAGAGTCCAGACCCCCGGTGAAAGAGATGACCCTGGTCCCCATTTCTTTCAGCAGTGGCAGTATGCTGTTGATCTCGGGTGTGTGTCCACCATTAGAAATGGCCAAAACGATGTCATTACCGGTGACCATACCCAGGTCCCCATGACTGGCCTCTGCGGGATGGAGAAAGAAAGAAGGTGTTCCTGTACTGCTGAGGGTCGAGGATATTTTCCTGGCCACCAGCCCGGACTTTCCCATCCCCGTGAGGATAACCCTTCCCTTGGACGTCAGGATCATGTCCACCGCCTCTTCAAACTCAGGACCAACCCGTTCCACGAGGTTTAAGATACCCTGTGCCTCTATTTTTAAAACTTCTTTGGCTTCATCAATTGGCATTGTGAGGTTTCCATGAAATGATTTTAAGGGGGTTTACGAATGTTGATGGTTTTGCAAAGAGTCGGAAAACACCATTTTCCGTCATTCCGGCCCCGCACACTGATGCGGGATAAACTGCAGCCGGTCGGAGACTCCGATTTATCGGAGAATCCAGTTATATCAAATGATGCCAGCCGGTCTGGACTCCGATTTTCACCGGAGTGACGACTTTTTACGAGACCGCCAATGTTAGCTTGTGTTTTTCTAACATTTTCTACTCAACTACTCAACCCGTTATCAGCGAACTGATTTTCCCCGCTTTATTATCATGTTGTGATACAATGGCAATGGAATTCCATGAATCCCGCAGGGGTTCCATCAGCCGGGTATACACGGCAGGTGTTTGAAAAATGAATCAATCCAATCAGCATGATCCGGCTCTTAAATCCGGAGGTGTCCTTGTGGTCGTCGATGTCCAGAACGATGTCCTCCCCGGGGGAAGCCTGGCCGTGCCGGGTGGTGATGAGATCGTCCCGGTTATCAAACGGTACATTGAGCTTTTTCACTCAAACGGACTGCCGGTCTATGCGACACGAGACTGGCATCCAAAAAATCACTGCTTATTTGAGGAGCAGGGGGTCATCTGGCCGGTGCATTGTGTGGCAGGAACAACAGGCAGCCGGTTCCCTTCGAACCGGCGTCTAACGGATTCCGCTACAGTGATTTCAAAGGCAGTGGAAGGGACACAGACGCCTATTCAGGCTTTGAGGGGACAGACCTGAATGAAAGGCTTCAGGCCGCTGGTGTACACCGGCTTTTGGTCGGAGGCCTTGCCGCTGAATAGGGTGAATGGCAAAAACTTAAGGCGCAAGGCGTAGGGCACACGGCGCACGGTATAAAAGGAATTCTTCTCTTTATAATAAAAAAGTTCCCCTGGGATTAAGATTTTCCGACGAGAGTTGGTCTAGGTCATGAAGCAATATCGAATGGTTGCAAAGCATGTCCGCATTTCACCTTTCACCTTACGCCTTATGCCGTGCGCCTTGGACATAAAACCCTCTGCAGTACGCATTTCTCGATCACTGGATAGAAGAATCACTTAAGTTAATGCCATTGACTATAGGGTGATGTCGCCTGTGACAGAGGGAACGGAACCCTGATCAATTGAAGGGTTTTGTGGTGACAGGATTTTGGACGCATGTACCAGTGAAACGCCGGATTCTTCAAAATCACCAAAAAAGCGGTTGAGAACCCTGGCTGTCTCAGGGTATGGGTGGCCGATTCCGACGGCATGGCCATATTTGAAGGCACATTTCATGAGCTTGTGTAGCTGGCAATGGATGGCTGACTCATAAGGGACATGATCCAGGAATGTGTTCCTGCAGGCAGCAGGCATGTGCAGTCTTCTGGCCGTCTCGTAAGCCGTAGAGCGGCTTGTGGTGAGGCTGTCAATAAAAAAGAACCCTGCCTTGTTGACGGTTCTCAGAAACTCATTTACCTCCTTCCGGCATTCCGTGTATTTTGAACCCATATGGTTATTGACTCCTATTGAATAAGGCACGGAATCAATGTTTTCTTCTATGATGCCGCCTATTTTGTCGTCTGGAAATCCCAAATAGAGCGCACCGGGACCCGGGTCAATACTGGAATTATATGGTTCCATAGGCTGATGGAGCATGATCTCATGGCCCTTTTCATGGATTTCCAGGGCCAGATCACGAGATTTTTCAAGACGGGGCAATATGGAAAAGGTTCTCGCACGGGGGGAGCTGAACCCGATATCATCGATTATCAGGGCGATGCGGGGTGAATAAACAGGAGGGATATTACGATCCTCCAAGGCAAAGGCCCTGGTGAAACCGTTTAGGCCAAAGAAACTCCCGGCCACAATAGAAGCACTTCGGAACAGGAACTTCCGTCTATCCATAGATTTTTCCTCTGTTCAACCATAGAGTTGTCACTTATTGTCAATTTCATCATTGGAGATCTTTGAAAAACGCCCCCTTTTGCACCAACTCGGCGTCAGACTAAAATTTTAATCCTCGGAATATCAACTATATGCCTGCGGTTAAAATTTTAGTCTTTCTTGATTTGGCACAAAATTGAGCATTTTTCAAAGATCTCCATTGATGGAAAACAGGTTTTAGAAAGGTGTTGTCTGCCAAAATACCGGCGGCTGATTCAGAAAAAAATTATGAAGCAAAATTTGGCCATACCTACAACCTATAGAGGTAAAAGTCAAGTAAAAATACAATATGTTGTGTGATTTATTAAATGCCGGAAAGAGACAAAGGCAAAAAAGAAGTCGAAAAGATCCAAAGGGGAAGCGTTGCCAGGAGTCGGTTATCAGTGATCAGCGCTGAGAGGGTAATGGCTCGCGCCAAAATGTGAATTTACTTTTGCGCGAACCCTAAGGGAGAGAAGCCGGTGGGGCGGATAGAAATTCGATCACTTTCATGTCGGGCGGAGGGAATTCATAATTATGAAAATCGGCAGGGGCTACCCATCTGAATTCCTGGCATTCAATGGCCCTTGGTTCACCCCCAAGGATGGTACAATCCAGGACATGCAGGGAGACCACCTTGGTTTCATATTCATGAACTACCGTCAAAGGGACGTAATGTGCCCGGATCTTAAGGCCCAGTTCCTCTTTGATCTCTCTTTCAAGACAACCTTTAAGGCTTTCACCTTTTTCCTGTTTGCCGCCCGGGAATTCCCAGTAGCCTTCAAGGTGGCCCCCTTTCGGACGTTTTGTAATCAGAAAACGCCCATCTTTTTGAATCAGTCCCGCTGAAACATGGATATGGGGTTTCTGCTTTTCTTTTGTCATGAATAAGCTGCCGGGCCGGAAAAAACGTATTCGTTCTTCCGTTGAACGGGAGGCGTAAGGATTTATAAAAAACCTGAACGCCCATCGAACATCGAGCGTCCAACGTCGAACTGTGGGGCGCCTTTGGCGGTCAATTATATATTCTAAACTACCTCTGACCGTTTTTACAAACTGCTGGATTATAACAAGAGCACAAAACGACAATATCTATTTTGGAAGTCAGGCGACCATTTTGACCCCTGGTTCGCCATTGGTCCTTTGACCTTCGTTCGGTGTTCGACGTTGGACGTTCGATGTTCGACGTTCATCTCTTAGTTGTTCCGGACCCCCTTCAATCTAAGCCTGAGATAGCCTTCTTCTGCCGCTTCATTGTCCGGGGACAGGGAGATAATTTTTTTGTAGACTTCCAGCGCGTCAGAGTATTTTTCCTGCTTTTCCAGCAGGCGGGCCTTTTGGAGCAGCAAACCCACATCATTCGGCCTGGTCTTGAGGATTTCATCCATTTGATTAAGTGCCAGGTCTTCCTTCCCGGTCTTGAGATAGGCAAACAGAAGCTGCTCTCTGAGATCAGTCTGCTTGGGGTTGGATTTTATTCCCTGCTCCAGGATAGGGATGAGTTCTTTATAATCGCCCCTGCTGTTCAGGTAATTGAACATGAAATGATAAAGATCAATCTTTTTCGGATCCAGCTTAACAATGATTTCTGCCTTTTTAAAGGCCATCTCTTCATTTTTCTGCTTTTTGTAAATGTCGAAAACAACCTCGTGGGCCGATACGTCCTTCGGGTGGCTTTTGAGATACTTTGTGAAATAGGACAGACTGGCCTTCAGATCACCTGATTCGTAGTTGAGGACACCAAGATTATACAATACGGTCTCATTTTTCGGGTCAAGCCGAAGGACTTTTCTGTAAATCTTCTCTAATTCATGCTTTTTTCCCTGTTTTTCCGCAATTCGGGCCTTTAACAGCAGGGCCTCGAGGGAGGAAGGTTTTTTCTTCAAGACCTCTGAGATGTATTTTTCGGCCTTTTTGAGGTCTCCTTTTTTGATAAGCCTCTGTGCCAGTACCAGACGGCTTTCCGAATCTTTCGGCTTCAAGCCTGCGGCTTTTTCCAGATAATAATAGGATTTTTCTTTCTCTTTGATTTTATCATATAAATACGACAAGTTATAGTAGAGATTTGCATCTTTTTTGTCTAATTCTATTGCCTTGAGGTAATAGACAATGGCTTTATGGTAATGCCATGTTTTTGTATAGAGATACCCGAGGCGTTTATAGATAGGCAGTCTGTCATTTTTATCAACCCGTTTTACCAGTTGTTCATAATGTTTTATGGCGGACTTGTACTTCTTGCTCTCCTCCAGGATCTCTGCCAACTGGAGCCTTAAATTCAGGTTTTGCGGGTCAAACTCGATAAGCTTATTCAAGACCGAAATGATTTTCTCCTTGCTGGACATGGCGGCGTATACCTCCAGCAGTTCGGAGAGTATCTTCTGATTCGGATCTTTTTCTGCTGTTTGCTCAAGCATGGAGGCTGCCCGTTTCCAATGCTTTTGCGATTTGTATTCGTCAAGGAGCCTGCGCCAGATGTGGCTGTCTTCAGGCAGAATCCGGAGGCCATGTTCGAGAACAGCTATTCTCTGTTCGTCGTTTATGGTCCCGTTCGCCTTTTCCAGCCAGTCCTCGGCATATGGCTGGATATCCCAGTCATTGTGCCCCAGATTCTTGTTGCGATATTTAACCAGGACCCGGAACTTATAGTGATCAAAAATATTCTGTTCCGGCAGGAGCGAAGAAAGTCTTACATCCTCATGCCTGAGTGCGTTGACATCAAAGCCTTCTGATACCAGACGAACATTCAGGTTCCAGAGGATATTGGTAGAGATTTCGAGGATCCGGACTTTATCGCTTGAGTGAAAATTGATAGGCTCCCCGGGCAGGATTTGCCGGGGTTCATGATTTATGCGCAGCAGTATGGAATTTAGTCTGGGGTCGGGCGGGTACAGTCCTCGCCAGAGCCACCAGCCGGAGGCGAGAACAATCATCACCAGCAGGCCCTTTAAATAGACCGATCTGGTGGAACGTGGTTGTCTTTTTTGCTTTTGCAGCAATATTCAATCTTTGGTAGTGTCAGTAGTCAGTCAAATGGGTTAAATTAATGATTCTCAATAAGCTCAAATATCCGGAATTGTTACCATGCGGGAAGTATTTTGAACCGCAGAATATCGAATAACGAATGTAGAATGTAGAAGTAAGGAATCGCTTCGCTCTATGATTGATTTGTTACCGGCAAGAACGCCAATTGACGCCAAGTTTATGACTGAGGATGAGATTGAAAAGTTATATGCCTTAGCGTTTCTTAGCGACCTTTGTGGTTAATACCTTTTACATAATTGACAAAATTCCTTCTTTCATCATTCGAAATTCTTGCCCATCGGTCACGTCTTTAGCGTGATTCGATAGTGTCTGAACGAAAACTAGGATTTTTCGTCAAGATCAAGGAAGATCAAAATTTTAACCGCAGGAATACATTAAGTATTTTGAGGATTAAAATTTTTATCTGACGCAGATATTGGTGAAAAAGACAGTTTTCGTTCGGGCACTAGTTAAGCCTGATTGAATGCCTAGCCCTTGCCTTTATTGGCAATCGTGCTTTCCCAGATCAACAGAACCGGGCTGGCAACAAAGACGGAAGAATAGGTTCCAACGATGATTCCGATCAATATTGCAAAAGCAAAATCATGGATTACGCTACCGCCCAGGAGATAAAGGGCCAGAACAACAACGAGTGTCGTGGTGGATGTGAGGATGGTCCGGCTCAGGGTCTCATTGATGCTGGCATTCATGACCTCTTCAAATGGGCGCCTCCGGAAACGTCTCAGGTTTTCCCTGATTCTATCAAAGACAATAATGGTGTCATTGAGAGAATATCCCACAATTGTGAGGATCGCGGCAATGATGGAAAGAGAGATTTCCGTGTTTGTCAAGGCAAAGGCCCCAATCGTTATGAGCACATCGTGAATAAGTGCAACAATGGCTCCCAGGGCATATTTCAGTTTCAGGAACCAGCACAGCCCGAGGGTTACGATCATGGCGATAAAGATGAGCCAGGTGACGCTCATGCCAAAGCCGGAAGCGATGGTGACAACAAGGGCCAGTGACACGGCAAGGACGATGCTCATTAACCACTTGAGTTCGAATCGTCCCGAGATATAGATTGCAATGAAGAGGATGGCGTAGAAGATTGCAAACAGCGCCTTCTGCCTCAGGTCTTCGCCCACCTTCGGTCCCACCATTTCTACTCGCCTCATTTCAACGGTCTGACCGAATTCCAGCATCAGGGCCTGTTTTACTTTTTCACTCAAACCTGTCAGCTCGACGTCTGTTTTTCTGATCCGAATCAGATACTCAAACTGACCTTCTTCCCCGAATTCCTGAATGATGCTGTCCTCAAGCTGAACCGGTTTAAGCGCCTTTCTGATTTCGGCCGGCGTTCGTTTCTGATCCAGTTGGATCTGCACCAACACACCGCCTGAAAAATCAACGCCGTAATTCGGTCCGCCTCTCCAGATGAGCAGGAAAACGGTTGCGAGAACCATCATGGCGGAAAACACGAATGCAATTTTTCGTTTTCCAATAAAATCAATGTTAATCCCGGGTTTAATGAACTCCATTTATTACCCCAACACGTTGTTATAATTATTGAGTGCCCGTCTTAGGGCTCGCGCAAAAATGCGAATTTATTTTTGCGCGAACCCTTAGATGGGATACCTGTGCATTTCCCCCAAAAAATACAGGCAGCAATCACCGTTTTTAAATGCTGATTTTTTTTATCCTCTTATACACATACAGATAGTCAAAGATGATTCTGGACAGAAACATTGCTGTAAACAGACTTCCTACGATACCAATGCTGAGCGTAACCGCAAATCCTCTGACAGGACCGGTCCCAAACTGGAACAATACCAGTGCAGCGATCAGTGTCGTGACGTTTGCATCAATAATCGTAACCAATGCCTTTGAGAATCCTCCCTCAATGGCGGATCGAGGCGTCTTGCCCAGCCGCAGTTCTTCGCGGATGCGTTCAAAAATCAATACATTGGCGTCAACCGCCATACCAATGGTGAGGATCATCCCGGCGATCCCGGGAAGGGTCAGCGTGGCGCCAAAAAAGGCAAGGCCCGCCATAATAAACAGAATATTCAGCGATAGGGCCAGATCAGCAATGATGCCGGACAGATTGTAATAAATCATCATGAATATGAGAACCAGAATGCCGCCGATGATCATGGACTTGCGGCCCTTTTCAATTGAGTCTTTTCCGAGAGAAGGCCCCACGGTCCTTTCCTCAATAATCTTGACCGGTGCAGGCAGGGCGCCTGCCCTCAGGACAATGGCCAGATCACGCGCGTCCTCCATGGTAAAACGCCCGGAAATCTGAGCTTTCCCACCGGAGATTCTATCCTGGATTACAGGCGCAGAATTAACTTTGTTGTCAAGGACAATGGCCAGCCTTTTCCTGATGTTTTCTCCGGTAACCCGCTCAAATAGTTTTGCGCCCCTGGAGTTGAATGAAAGAGAAACATAGGGTGTATTGTCCCGGTTGTCGATTTGAACCCTGGCATCGGTTATATACTCCCCTGTAAGAAGAGCCCTCTTTTTCAACAGAAAAGGGGTGGTTTTCATCTGGAGGCCGGTCTTCGGGTCTCTAGTGTACTGGTAAAGGATCTCATGTCCAGGCGGGATGTTTCCCTTCAGTGCATCCTCAACACTGTATTCATCATCCACCAGTTTGAATTCCAAAAAGGCGGTCTTGCCGATGAGGTCCATGGCTCTCTTCGGGTCTTTGACCCCGGGCAGCTGGATAAGGATCCTGTCGTTTTCCTGTGGTCTGATGTCCGGTTCACTGACGCCAAACTGATCAATTCTGTTCCGGATTGTCTCCAGGGCCTGGTCCACGGCCATTTTTTTTATTCGGGTCACTGGTTCGTCACGCAGAACAAGGCTGAAGAATGGCTTCCCATCTCTTTTCGATACTGTCGTCATCTCGAAATCAGGGTAATTGGCTTCCGCCATGTTTTTGAACTTGTCACTGTCTTCTTCCCTGATTAATGTAACGCTAACCTCCCTGGTGCCATGGCGTACCAGTTTCAGGTATCTCATCTTGCTTTTTCGGAAATCGTGTTTCAGCTCTTCCACGACTCTTTCAAGGTGGCTTTCCACGGCTTTTAAGGACTGTACTTCCAGCACAAGATGCATACCACCCTGAAGGTCGAGGCCGAGATGAATTTTGTCCTGAGGCAGGATGCTGGCCCACCATGATGGGAGCTCATCGGTGAGAGAAGGGGTGAGGTAAATAAATGCCATCAAAATCGCGAATAAGCCAATTGCTGCCCGCCAAACTAAGTTTTTTGACACTTGCTGCTCCCTGAACGAGTTTTTGAGTTTATTGGCCCTTGGCCACAACAGCGGAGATAGAACCTCTTGAGACCTTTACCCTCACCTTGGGGGCGATCTCCATGGTCACCGCATCATCCGTCAGGCCGGTCACAGTACCATGGAGTCCGCCCGAGCTGACAACCTTGTCTCCCTTTTTTAAGGCGCCAAGCAATTCCCTGTGTTGCTTGGATTTTTTCTGCTGGGGTCTGATGAGCAGAAAATAAAAGATCGCGAACATAAGAAGCAGAGGGACAAAGGAAATGAAGCCTGCACCTTCTCCTCCTGAAGAGCCCGAACCCCCGGTTCCCATTGCGTAAGCCAAAACATCCATTTTAAAACCTCCTTTTTTTATAACCGTTTAAATGACTGTTTGAACTCATCCATTCGATCCTCTTGTATTGCCTCCCTTATTCCTTCCATGAGATGGGAATAATAGAAGAGGTTATGGATTGTGTTCAGTCGGTAGGCAAGCAGTTCTCTTGCCATGAAAAGATGCCTCAAATATGCTCTGGAATAATTGGCGCAGGTGTAGCACTTGCAGTTTTCATCAATGGGCCCTGCATCGTCTGTGTACCTGGCATTTTTGATGTTCAGTTTGCCTTTTGAGGTAAAAAGTGTGCCGTTTCTTGCATTCCGGGTGGGCATCACACAATCAAACATATCCACACCCTGCATAACCGCCTCCACTATATCTTCCGGTGTTCCCACGCCCATGAGATATACCGGTTGGTCATCGGGAAGAAAACCTATTGTCTCCGAGATAACCCTTAACCGGGTTTCCCGGTCTTCTCCGACTGAAAGCCCTCCAAAGGCATAGCCGTCAAATTCCATATCAACCAGTTCTTTGGCACTCATTTCCCTCAGATCCTTATACATCCCTCCCTGGACGATTCCAAAAAGGGCCTGATTTGAGACTTTTCTGTGCTCGATACACCTTTTGGCCCACAGACTCGTCAATTTAACAGAGTTTAAGACGTACCCGTGATCAGCAGGGTAGGGCGCGCATTCATCAAAGGCCATGATAACGTCCGCACCCAGGGCCCTTTGGATTTCCATGGCTTTTTCAGGGCCGATAAAATGCCGTGAGCCGTCAATATGTGACTGAAAAGTCACACCCTCTTCGGATATGTGCCTGAGGTTCGCCAGGCTGTAGACCTGGAATCCACCACTGTCTGTCAGAATCGGTCCTTTCCAGTTCATGAACCGATGCAGGCCGCCAAGTCGTTGGATGATCTGATGACCCGGCCGGAGGTAAAGGTGGTATGTGTTTGCCAGAATGATCCTGACGTTCGCATCAACCAGGTCCTCCGGTGAAACCGCTTTTACCGAACCCTGAGTGCCCACCGGCATAAAAACCGGTGTTTCAAAATCTCCGTGAAGGGTTTTGATTTGTCCGACCCTGGCCCGGCCAGTTGCACATTTATGGGATATCTGAAATTCCAAGTATCTAAACCCTAACGTTGCATAAAACTTCGAACAAAAACGTGTTAGAGTGCGTGAAATGTGTGTGTAGTCATGATCGAAGTGTAGTTCACACTACATGAGGTTCAGAAAAGCATGACTACACGCGCAGTTCATGCACTATAGCGCGAGAGAAACGGTTTTTGTCGACAGGATTTATGCAACGTTAGGGTAAACCTTTGCCTTCACACAATCAGCATGGCATCCCCGTAGCTGTAAAAGCGGTATCCTTTTTCAACGGCCAGCCTGTAGGCTTCTTTTATCAGTTCCAGACCCCCAAATGCCGATACCAGGAAAAGCAGAGAACTCTTTGGCAGATGAAAGTTTGTAATCAGTGTATCAACCACATTGAAAGAAAAACCGGGCGTGATAAGGAGTTCGGTGTTCCCTTCTCCCGAAGCAACAGAACCGTTTGTATCGACAGCTGTTTCCAGGGTCCGTACAACCGTGGTGCCAACGGCAACGACCCTCCCGCCTTTCTTTTGGGTCTGCTCGATGACTTCAGCGGTCTCCGGTTCAATCCTGTAGGATTCCTTTCCCAGGATATGGTCTCTGATATCCGTTGTCCGAACGGGTCGGAATGTCCCGTACCCCACATGGAGGGTCAGAGGAACCAGAGAGATTCCGGCCTGTTCCAGTTCCCTGATCAGATCCCCTGTAAAGTGAAGGCCCGCGGTGGGCGCTGCCACAGCACCTTTCCGTTTGGAATAAACCGTCTGATATCGCTGCTTGTCAAGCTGGGAATGGGTGCCATTGAGTTCCCGCTTGATATAGGGTGGCAATGGCATGTGCCCTTTTTCTTCAAGCAGAGAGTCAACGGACCGTTCCCCCTCAAATGTAATCCTGACCCGGCCGTTATCCAGTACCTCTTTGACCTGTCCTGAAACACCGGAATCAAAAAACAGGCGGTTCCCTGTTTTGGGCCGCTTGGACGATTTCAGCAGGCAGGAGCGCGTTAAAGGGTCTTCATCTGCCGGGTCAGGGTACTCCAGCACCAGTATTTCGACTTGACCTCCGCTTTCTTTACGGCCAAAAAGCCTTGCCGGGACAACCCTGGTATCATTTACGACAATGAGATCACCCGGCTTGAGCAGTTTGGGAAGATCAAAGAAATGACAGTCAGAAAAGGATTTTTTTCGACGATCCACCACGAACAAACGGGAATGATCCCGTTTTGAAACTGGAACCTGCGCGATCAAACTCGGCGGCAAATCGTAATTGTAGTCCTCTATGTCGAACATCTATGTAATTTAGTGCCTGACCCGGTTTCACAACCCTAAACTGTTACGGCGGCTACTGCGAAATCCGGATTTAAGTCGCGTACGTTAGACAAGAACCATTTTAAAGTCAACTGATTTTATTCTTTGAAGAAATAGGCTATCAAGAGGCCCAGAGCCATCGCAATGAGCCCCATGGTCCTGAGATGCGGATTCGGGATTTCCTGGATGGTTAACATCCATTTCTTCATCTTACCGGGAGAGATAAAGTAGGGAAGACCTTCAACAAAGAGTACAAGCCCTATCAGGCAGAACAGCAATTTCATGCGCTTGGGGTTCTCCTTATCTCAATTGTTCTCGAAACGATCAAAAACCACAGCGTTGACCCCAACGTTGCATAAATCTTTGGCCCAAAAGCGCTACGCTCGCTCTATATAAGGCCATCAAGAAACGTTTGTCCAATTTTCAAGACCTCACCGTATGCTCAATACGCCTTCGTCCTTGAAAATGGCCAAACGTCCCTTGCTGACCTCATCTAGAGCGTTTTGAACTCAAATTTTATGCAACGTTGGGGTTGAGTCACCCAAAAAAATAGAGCGCACAACAGAAAAAAGTTTTGATGTGGCTCATCGCAATGGACCATATCATAGCCCCAGTCAATCAGCGTGTCAATGAATAAGCCGTATTGTAATCGGTATATAGCGCAGTACTTTTTCATGATACCGTCTACCCCGAACCGCTTTCCTTATACCTTACACCTGATGTAATTTAGGTTGTTCAGGGTTCAACGGTTCACGGTTGATCCACAACCTCTGAACCGCTGAACCGTGAACCTAACAACCTGAGTAGAGCATTATTTCTTGATCTCTGAAAAAAGATCAGTTAGTTTTCATCCAGAAATGGTCCTCAAGAGGGCCGCTGGTTATTAGTTAGTGTCCATCCATAAATGAGGATTTTTATTCAAGATCAAGGCATGCGAAAAAAATAACCGCAGGCATATAGTTGATATTCCGAGGATTATTTTTTGAGCATAACGCAGATATTGGACAAAAAGACCATTTATGGATGGGCAC
>JAFDJF010000301.1 GCA_019307645.1 Deltaproteobacteria bacterium | reverse complement strand
GTTTGATGACCCGGGCCTAAAAGATGAAAATGCGTTTGTTTTCAAATTATCCTTTGGCGGCGAGACACCTCCTCCATCCGCGACAAAACGTCAGACAGAGGGGGTCGCCACAAGGGCAAAAAACCATATCTATCTCTCTGCTGAAAGAAACCTGAACAATGTTGGAGACAATTACATTGCTGACCGCTTTACTTTGAGTGCCGGGCACGTGTTTCAAAAAAAAATATCTGCCCTGCTCAGAGGCTATTACCAGATAAGTGACTACCAAACATACGAAGGGATTACAAAGGGTGGAAATTACGCAAGACGGGATGATTCCTCCTACGATGTTTTTGGTCGTATCAGTTATTTGATCACCAATAAAATGAACGTCTCTATCTCCGCCGGGCAGGCACGTCGGGATTCGAATATCAGAGGGTTTGACTATACCAACAATTACGTTTACTTTCGTTTTGATTTTAATTACGATGTAGGGAGTCGGGGAGGATTCGGCGAAGAGGCCGTATACTATTAGGGGCCCTAAGTTACAGGTAGGATGATATGTCGTAATTGTCACCACATTCTTACCGTGTGTGGTAATTCAGGCCCCCGGCATGGAAAGACCTTTGAAAACCGTTCAATTTCGTTCAAGATCAAGGCGCATGAGTCCCGCTTTAGCGGGATTAACCACCCCAGAGAAATAGGCTTCGCATTTCACGGGGCAGGCAGGAATATGTTGAATATTTACGAGGTGAGACCTTTGAAAAATGTTCAATTTTGGTCAAGATCAAGGAAGGCGAAAATTTCAACCACAGGAATATATAGAATATTTCGAGGATTGAAATTTGAGCCTGACGCCGAGATTGGCCAGATAAGCCCAGACTTCGAAAGGGGGCGTTTTGCAAAGGTCTCGAGGTTATGATGGTGAAACCAAAGGCAGGCCCTATCCGTGCTGCGTTTATCCTCTTCTTACTCTTCCTGATCTTTTCCCCCGCATTTACCTCCTTGTGCTGGGGCCAGCCCAAGACATATCGAATCGGATCGAATGATGTCATCAGCCTTGTAATACGTGCGGGCGGAGAAAAACAACATGAGGCAGACTTGACTGTCTCAAGCCAGGGCTTTATCATCGCTCCGTTTATCGGCTCCATTAAGGCCAAAGGATTAACTCCCTCTGAACTTGAAATAAAGTTAAGAATACCACTGGCTGAGGATTATTTCGTCAATCCCCAGGTAGACATCCATGTCAAAGAGTATCGCAGTCTTCAATATTCCATTTCGGGCGCTGTTAAGGAACCAGGCCTTTATAAAATGTCCACAGAGATAAGACTGCTCGACCTGATTGCCAAAGCAGGGGGATTGCTGCCTGATCATGCAAACATTGCCTACATCGTAAGGGGTTCGGCAAACCTTAATCCCGAGGACTTGGCGAAAAAATCAATTAAGGTGGATTTAAAAAGGCTTTTGGAAAGAGGGGACATGAGTGCCAACCTGGTTCTCATAAGCGGTGATCTTATCTATATCCCCCTATTGAAGTCCCTCGACGTCAGCATATCAAAAATCTATGTGGATGGTGAAATAAAGCGTCCGGGCGTTTATGACTACATGCCTGGAATGACCGCACTTAATGCATGTCTCCTTGCCGGCGGTTTTAGCACATTTGCTGCTGAGAATCGAACACGAATCATTCGAAAAACGGCTAACAAGACAGAAGTCATCAAGATAAACCTCAAGGAAGTGAGTAAGGGAAATAGAGAGGACTTTGAACTGAAACCCGGTGACCGTATACATGTCCCTGAATCATGGTTGTAGCACACAATCGTCCGGATAGAATGAGACCTTTAGAAACAGAACTAAAAATAAACCTCATGGATTATCTCTATGTTTTTATGAGACATAGGTGGGTAATTGTCGTTTCGGTTGCCATCATGTTTAGCATATCCATTTGGTATAATTCCAAATATATCCCCATGTACCGCGCATCCGCCATTCTCATTATTGAAAAGGAACGTGCCAGTTCCCCCATCACCGGGCAGAACATGGAGTATGAATCCTACCTGTCAGAATCCATGACATTCAATACTCACTTTCAAATGATTACATCCTTTGCGGTCCTTGAGCGGCTGATAAAAGATCTAAAGCTGGACAAACCGAGCAGAAAGTCTGACAAAATTGATCAAGGCATGGCGAACCCTCTATGGGAACTATTCTCCGAGATAAAGAGAAATATCCTGCGTTTGGTTGGTAAAGAGAGGGAATTATCGGGAAACCGGAAACCTCCTGAGCCGG
Organism: Deltaproteobacteria bacterium; assembly: GCA_019307645.1. The sequence goes on along the minus strand of JAFDJF010000301.1, from coordinate 3,889 downwards.
AAGACCGGTCTTTCATCCTGACTCAGAAGATTAAGGGGATGTTGAATATACACCCGATAGAAGATACCCGCCTTTTGAAAATAATCGCCACAAGCCCCTCTCCTGTTGAAGCAAAGAATATCGCCAATGGGCTGGCGAAGGCGTATATCGAGTTCAATCTCGATAGTAAGATGAAATCAGCTCAAAATACCCTTAAATGGTTGACCGATCACCTGTACGGGCTCAAGATGAAACTGGAAAACGCCGAAAGAGAATTCCAGCAATTCAAGCAAGAAAGGAATTTGATCTCTCTCGAGGAAAGCGAAAAAACTATTGCCCAAAAAATAAGCAACTTTAATGATGCCTATATCCAGGCCAAAAACAAGCGTTTCGAAGTGGTCGCAAGACTACGACAACTATCTAACGTCATGAAGTCGGACAAAAACATTAGCCATATCCGCCGTTTAAGTTCACTTATAAAAAATGATTTAATAGACAGCCTTTATAATCAACTGATTAATGCTGAGGGAGAACGCCACCGTCTGCAGAAGGTTTATAAACCAAAACACCAGAAAATTGTCCAAATCAACACCAGGATATCTACTCTCCGCACAAAACTGAACCAGGAAATAAAGAAAGAGTTAGATAACCTGAGGGCAGAACGGGAACTCCTCTCGAGAAAGGAAAAGGTAATCCAAAGGACAATCTCCGAGCTCAAGAATGAAGCGATGGATATGAACAAGAGTGGGCTAACGTACTCAATATTAAAGAGAAACGTTGAGATGAATCAGGGGCTCTATGATATCATCCTGTCTAAGCTAAAGGAGATCGATATTACCAGCAATATTGCTATGGACAGCATCCGCATTCTGGAAAAGGCATTCTTGCCAAGCGCTCCCATGGCACCGAATAAGATGAGAAATACTATCTTGGCTGTCGTTATAGGGTTGATGATAGGCGTTGGCCTTAGCTTTTTACTGGAAAATATCGATAGAACCCTGCATTCCGATGAGGATACAGAAAAATACCTCGATTTACCTGTCCTGTCTATGATCCCTTTAGCCGGTAAAGCCAAAGCAGCATCGTATGGGGCTAAACCATGAATTTTAATCGATTCCTCAACTCGGTAGTCAAATGGCCACGAAACCTTAAGGGTGAAGAATTGAATAGAAAAAAGAACTCCCGGGATGAAAAAAGTTCAGATCGATCGACCAACTGGGTCGGGGACTTTCCTGTACAGTCTCATTTTGCCGAGAGTTACCGGACGCTGCGAACCAATATTCAATTCTCCTCAATGGAGGAGGAACTAAAATCTTTTGTGGTCACAAGTGCGGTTGAGCAAGAGGGAAAAAGCACGACAGTAGTCAACCTGGCCTATACCATGGCGCAGGCAGAGAATTCAGTGCTGATAGTAGAAGCTGATTTAAGGAAGCCAAAGCTCAGAGAGCTGTTCGCTCCCCAGTCTTCAAAAGGGCTCTCAGACATTCTTACTCGTACCTTGATATTCGACATCCAGTCAGGCTCTCTTAAAGAGTTTAGCCTAAGCGATCTTTTCATGCTTCTCTCCCTTAGTAAAAGAACGGGCATCTTACATCTCACCAGCAAAAATGAGAAGGTGGACATCTTTTTCATACGAGGCGTACCCGAAAATGTCAATTGGATCACCCGACCCAAGGAGAAGAAGTTGGCCACACTGCTGGTAAACAGCAAAGTGCTGACTACCGAACAGGCCAAACATGTGCTTATAAAGGCACGAAATACCGGCCAGAAACTGGGATTTGTACTCATCAACATGGGGTTGGTCAAAGAGGATGACATGGCAGGTTTTATTGCCCTGCATACTATTGAAGGGTTGCGAATAGCTCTGCAGTTTAAAGAAGGGCAGTTCTCCTTTGAAAAATTTGCTGGTTCCAGGATAGAAAGGCCGTCCTTTCAGCCTTTAGATTTAAACGATCTTTACAGGAAGTCCCTTATTGGCGAAGAGGAATTCCCATTTATAGAAAAGAAGATCGCTTCCCACATAATTAAAACCCCCACCAATAATCTTTTTTTCCTCCCGACCGGCTATATCCCTCCGAACCCGACAGAACTCTTGAGCTCCAGTCAGATGTCATCCTTGATCACCTTGTTGGAGAAACGATTTGATGTTTTGATAATCGACACACCGCCGGTTATGCCTGCAAGCGATGCCCTGATCCTGGCTCCCCAAACGGATGGCGTTTTATTTGTTGTGAAAGCAGGTCGGACAAACCGGCAGATCGTTAGGAAGGCCGTTGAACAGATAAAGGCTACTCAGGCCAATATAATGGGGGTGGTACTTAACGCAGTGGATACCAGGAGAGACCGTTATTATTCAAGTAACTACTATCCAAGTTATTACGGTAAGGGAGACCAATAGCATAAATCGCCCGCCTTAATTTTGTTATCTCCACCCAGCCAGTCTCCATGTCAAGAAGCAAAAAAAGCCTCCTAACAGCCTTAATTCTCCTCCTCTTCGCAGCAGCTTTTTATCCCCTCTGTCTCCGTCTGATCGCCCAGGTCTACTATCAAAACTCAGTGAACAATGTCAGGGAAGGCCGCTATCTCCCCGCCATAAGGGATCTTGAAAAGGCGATCCATTTTCAGGCAGATGACCCCTCGTTTTGGAAAAAGCTTGGGGAAGCGTATCAAGGCTTTGGAAAATCACAATCTGTGAAAGAAGCCTTTGTCAATGCCGCAAAGGCGAAAGAGGCCTATCGCAGGGCATTCGAGCTCAACCCTATAGACGCGGAGACTGCATTCGCCCTTGCCCGTGGAGAAACCCGTCTCGAACATCTATACCCCTTTTTGTATCCTGACCATGACCACAATCCCCATTATGCACTCCCCTACTTTCAAGACGCCATCCGTTTGCGGCCCAATGCTACAGACTACCACTATGCCTTTGCTGCGTACCTCTACTATCACAATAAGGATAAGGAATTATTAAGTGTGATCCGTGAACTCGCCCGCATGTCCCCCCTTGCATATAACCGGCTCAGAAAAGAGCAATTCTGGTCTCCATCTGTCAGGGAAGCGGTGAAAAGGGGAATTGAAAAGGCTGCTGAAGAGGGGATTGACCCCCGAAACGCCCACTCCATTCTATCTTCACTCCTGGCGGAAGAAAAAGACTGGGAAGGAGCCATATCTCAATTTAAAAAGGCATCATTATACCAGCCGGTTTTTAATCATTCGGGATACTATTCCCATTTAGGGCGGCTTTTCCTGGAAAACCGACAATTTGAAGAAGCTGGAGAGAGTTTTATTAAGGCCCTATATATGAGTGAAACCCGGGAGAAAGACTTAGAGGGACTCCTTAGGATCTATCAAAGCAAGGGTTACACCGAGGGCTTCATTCAATTTTATGAAAAAGTAAGGGACAGGTTTCTTCTTTCCGATAAAACGGATATCCTGCTTGCCAGGGCCTTGATGAATCTGAAAAGGTACAGCGAGGCACGCCGGCTCCTGAATAATCTGAACGAGAAAAAGCCTTTGGCAGAGGCCTATTACTGGTTGGCCCGGTTAGCCAATCAGGAAAATGATTTGGGTGCTATGGAACTGGCCATCCAGAAGGAACAGCCGTTACCATCTCCTCTTCTCACAGGTGCTCGCTCGCCGACAAAAGCTAAGCAGGTCCGAACAAGAGGCGGGTTTGGCCATCAGATCGGCAGATAAACCCTCTGCCGCACTTTACGTCAACAGGGCACAAATAAGATGGACAAACAAAGACTATGCCGGATCTGCAGTGGACTGGGAGTCAGCCATTGCATTAAACCCAAAAAACGCCGGTTATTTTGCAAGGGCAGCCGATGCCCATGAAAAGGCAGGGAAATTGTCTATGGCCATGGAATATTACCAAAAAGCCATCGAACTAAACCCCCAGCATCAGGAA
>JAFDJF010000300.1 GCA_019307645.1 Deltaproteobacteria bacterium | reverse complement strand
GGCGAAAGTGGAGTTGGTTGAAAGGATTTCACCGGGAGGCCGGGTAATTTTAAACGGCGATGATAAACTTCTGATGGAAACCGCCGCCGTGTACCGGAAAAATGCAGTCACTTTTGGTCTCGGCGAACACAATGATATCCGAGGCACAAACCTCCGGAACCTGGGTCAGGAAGGCAGTTTTTTTCATCTCCGATATGAGGGCAGATCCCTGGCAGTAAAGCTTAATGTTCCGGGAATTCAAAACGTATTCAATGCCCTGGCAACAGCGGCAGTCTGTCTGTGTCTCCGTGCGCCTCCTGAGCACATTGCGGAAGGGCTGCACGGCTTTACCGGAGTCAAAGGTCGATTCACCCTGGTCAACCTGGGGGATGTCACCCTTGTGGACGACACATATAATGCCAACCCTTCGTCCCTGAAAGCAGCCGTTGAATCTGTTGGGGCACTGGTTGATAAAGGCGGTAGAATAATCGTGGGGCTTGGAGAAATGATGGAGTTGGGGGATGCCGCGACCACGGCACACCGGGAAGCAGGGCGTATGGTGGCGGCACTTGAAGTGAAGCGTTTTCTGGCTATGGGTGAACATGCCCGGGAGATGGTAGAAGGCGCCCTCGAATCGGGCATGCATCGGGACAAGGCAGCGACAGTAAAAACCCACGATGAGATGGTTGAAATAATAGGCGCTGAGATGCAACAGGGAGATCTGATCTTTCTCAAGGGATCTCGAAAAATGGACCTTGGCAAGGTTGTTGAGGGTCTCAGGAACAGATGCCGCTGACGGGTTAAAGAGCCGAGCTATGTTTTATAAACTGATTTATTTGCTTCATACAGATTTTTCATGGCTGAATGTTTTCCGCTACATTACATTCAGGACCATACTCGCTTCACTGACTGCCCTGATAATCTGTTTCATTTTCGGCGGCCTGGCCATTAAAAAGCTCCGCGAGATGCAGATCGGACAATACATTCGCGATGATGGACCTCCGGAGCACAAATCCAAAGAAGGCACTCCCACCATGGGGGGATGTCTGATTTTACCTGCCATTATTGTTTCCACCCTCCTATGGGCGGACCTGAGAAATATTTATGTGTGGATCGTGATGTTTGTGATCCTTTCATTCGGGTGCATCGGTTTTGCAGATGATTATCTGAAGGTGGCCAGAAAAAGCAGCAACGGCCTGAGTGTTTTTTCGAAGTTTTCATTTCAAATTGTGGCGGCCCTTGTGGCGGCCCTGGTGCTCTATCATTATTCCGGGTTTGATTCGCATTTAAATCTTCCATTTTTCAAGAAGATCGCGCCGGACCTTGGCTGGGGCTATATCCCGCTTATTGTGTTCATTATCGTTGGCGCCTCCAATGCTGTAAACTTAACAGACGGCCTGGATGGACTCGCAATCAGTCCCCTCACGGTCGCTTTTGGAAGTTATCTGGTCTTTGCTTATCTGGCAGGCCATATGAAGATAGCTTCATATCTTCAAATTCCGTATATCCCAGGGGCGGGAGAAATCTCTATCATTTGCGGGGCAACCGCAGGTGCCGGTCTGGGGTTCCTGTGGTACAATACCTACCCGGCGGAAATCTTTATGGGCGATGTGGGTTCCCTGTCACTTGGAGCCGTCCTGGGGACTGTTGCCCTTATCACCAAACAGGAGATCGTGTTAATTTTGGTGGGAGGGTTATTCGTTTTTGAAGCGCTCTCTGTAGTTTTTCAGGTGGCATACTTTAAGTTCACGGGAGGACAACGGATCTTCCGAATGGCGCCGATCCACCATCACTTTGAATTAAAGGGCTGGCCCGAGCCGAAGGTAATTGTCAGATTTTGGATCATCGCCATAATCCTTGCACTGTTTTCATTCAGCACGCTGAAACTGAGGTAAGGGTTCGCGCAAGAATAAATTCACATATTTGGCGCTCAGATTTAGGTTAGGTTTGGTAGATTTTAAAAAGTAAAAGGCGCAGTAATAGTGGACTATTTCAAGGTTTTTGCTTATTAAAATCTGCCAAAAATGACCTGAAGATGAGATGCCAAAATGTGAAGTTATTTTTGCGCGAGCCCTAAGGATTAAAAAATGCCGCAATCTCAAAACCTAGACGTCTCGGGGAAGAAAGTCGTAGTCGTGGGACTGGGGATTTCAGGGCTCTGGACTGCCCGTTATCTTGCAGGGCATGGGGCAGATGTAATTGTCAGTGAAATAAACGCTGAGACCGAGCTTGATCCTGACATGTGCAGAGAGATCAGGGAGCTTGGGGTTGAGCTGGAGTCCGGGGGGCATGGCAGAGAAACCTTTTTAAATTCAGACCTTATCATCATCAGCCCCGGTGTGCCCCATGATATGGAGCCGCTTCCTGCTGCAAGGAAAAATGGCGTCCATGTGATGGGGGAATTGGAGTTGGCAAGCCGTCTGATTGACACTCCCATGATTGCCATAACCGGGACGAATGGAAAATCAACGGTTACAGCAGCTTTGGGCCGCATACTCGAAAATGCAGGTTTCGAAGTTTTTATGGGCGGCAATATCGGAATACCTCTGATGGCCTATGCTGCAGGAGAAAAAAAAGCAGCCTATGCAGTGGTTGAAGTAAGCAGTTTTCAACTGGACACCATTGAGTCATTCTGTCCGTTTGTCTCTGTTGTCCTGAACATTTCTCCTGATCACCTGGACCGGTACCCGGATTATGAAAATTATGTCCAGTCCAAACTCAGGATATTCAGCAACCAAAAGCCGGGACATCACGTCATTTTAAATGATGACGATGAAAGGCTTGCGTCTGTCAGTCCGTCTTCCGGAGTCTCAGCGCTACATTATGGGTTTGGTAAAAAGAAAGGCAGACACGCATATATTGAGGACAAAGAGATTATTGTCTGCCTGGAGGAAAGAAGCGTTAGCCGCTTTAGCTTTGAATCTTATAAACTGCCCGGGAAACACAATCTGGAAAACCTTCTGGCGATTGTACTTGTCGCCCGGGCACTCGGGATTGACGCTGGTGTGGTTAAGGAAAGCATCGATGGCTTCACAGGCCTTCCAAACAGGCTCGAGCATGTAAGGGAAATAGACGGCGTAACCTTTTACAACGATTCCAAGGCGACCAATGTGGATGCGGCAGCCAGGGCGGTTTCCAGCTTTGAAAGGCCTGTGATCCTGATAGCAGGGGGCCGGCACAAGGGTGCGGACTACACGCCCCTGGTCAGGGCTTCTGAAAATATAGTGAAGAAGGCCATTTTTCTGGGTGAGGCAAGGGAGCTGCTCTCTGCGTCCTTTGAAGGCATAGTTCCATTTTCAGTGGTCGAAAATATGGAAGCCGCAGTATCCGAGGCCTTTTCGTGCGCCAAGGGCGGTGACGCGGTGCTGCTGGCCCCGGCCTGCTCCAGCTTCGACATGTTTTCAGACTATGGCCACAGGGGCAGTGTTTTCAGATCAAGTGTTGAGAGGCTTGGCAGTGGCTGAGAAAAAATCAACAAACTCCGGGTACGATTATATGATTCTTATACCGGTCATTTTGCTGATCGGATTGGGGCTGGTGATTGTCTACAGTGCGAGTACTCACCTGGCCGAGCACCGTCTGGACGACAGCTATTTCTACCTGAAACGGCAGGCCCTGTTTTGTGTCCTGGGTGTTGGACTCATGATACTGGCAAAAAACATTTCATGTACCCTGTATTCGAAACTGGTCTATCCTCTGCTGATGATCAGCTTCTGTCTTTTGATTCTTTTATTCGTCCCTGGATTCGGGCACAAGGTGGGCGGTGCATGCAGGTGGTTCAGGATGGGAGGGTACTCTTTTCAACCATCGGAACTCGTGAAATTTAGTCTGGCCATCTATATGGCCTACTCCATGTCTAAAAAAGGATCAGGCATGGAGTTATTTTCGAACGGACTTTTGCCCCACTTACTGACGGCAGGGCTTTTTATGATGCTGATCGTACTTCAACCGGATCTTGGGACGGCAATCATTATCGGCTGCTGGGTCATGATCGTGTTATTTGTCGGCGGTGTCAAATTCTGGCAGCTTTTTTCTGTGCTGGCCCTTGCCTCACTGGTAGTCTGGAGGCTTATATTACAGGCTGATTACAGGATGCACAGATGGCTGGCCTTTCTCAACCCCTGGGACGACCCACAGGGCATCGGGTTTCAGATAATACATTCGTTTCTGGCCTTCGGCTCAGGAGGGCTTCTTGGAACCGGTCTTGGACACAGCAAACAGAAACTTTTCTATCTGCCCGAGCCCCATACCGACTTTGCGCTTTCTATCGCGGGTGAAGAGATGGGATTCCTGGGTGTGGCCGTCATAGTCATTCTCTTTGGTGTTCTGATCATGCGCGGGATCAAAATAGCGCTTAATGCACGGGATCTGTACAGCTCGTATCTGGCCCTGGGATTAATCTCTTTGATCGGCCTTCAGGCGGCTGTCAATATGGGAGTTGTTATGGGGTTGCTCCCAACCAAAGGGCTGACGCTGCCCTTTATCAGTTATGGTGGATCATCGCTGGTTTTCAATCTGTTGAGCATTGGGATACTTCTTAATATCTCTTCTAAAACATGAAGGGCTCTCGATTTTGGATTTTGGATT
>JAFDJF010000809.1 GCA_019307645.1 Deltaproteobacteria bacterium | reverse complement strand
AAAGCCGAGGATACCCCATCTCCTGCGTTGTCAAGGGTTCGCGGTAAAGTACTACAGCTTCACCCTTTCCGCCTTAGATCTGGGGCATCCTCGACTTTTGCAACGTTAGGGTAAATTCACATTTTTGCGCGAGCCCTTACTTCTCATCCTCCTGCGTGCAGAAGTATTCAATGGTCTTCTGTGCGCATGTCTTGCAGTAATTGAGCTTATTGAGCATGGTGTCGATCATGCGGTCATAGAGCTTCTGGTTTTCTTCATTCGTACGATTTGCCAGTGCCCCGATAAGGCTACCGGCACCCGCAATGTCTGACTTGAGCCGAACATCAGTTACAGCCTTCACCAACTCCAGGTTATCCATGAAATCGTAATCAGGATCCACGGAAATCTTCTGTCCGTAGATCTTTCTGATGGAAGTTCTAAACGTGTCCCGCTGTTCTGCCGTCTTTAGCCCAAGCCTCTCATCAACGCTGTCGATGTAGCGTTCATCGATCTTCATGGCCTTGAGTTCCCCGCTCTGAGGGTCTTTATATTTCCACATCTTGTCAGGCCCAAGGTTTTCAGCATCAATACCGATGATCATATTTACATAGTTCATGACATCTTTTCGGATCGCAAGGGGTTCATCCATATAAGCATTAAACATCTCGGTCATAATACGTTCGCGGTAAAGTCCTTTGGCAGTTTTAATATCTTCCAAATACTTGGCCCTGTCATTGGCATCTGTTACGTAGTCCAGGATTACCCGGTCAAGGGTTTTAAAAACATCATAGGCAAACATACACATGCCTTCATTGGTTTCAGAGCTTTCGATCAGCAGCTGAATTGCCCTGCCCAGGTTCCGCTGCCCTAGGCCCTTTTGACCAAAACGCTTTGTGATATCAGGGTCCTGACTGAACGTGTCAATGACCTCGGCCAGGGTCTTGATGCTCTTCTCTCCGGCCACTTCGCCTGCAGACAGTTTCATGGCCTCAATAGGTGTCAGCTTTTCAGAACGGGGCAGACGTGACAGAACCACTGCCACTGACGCGGCATAATTCAAGTTGGGATCGGTGTGCAGGGTTTCTCTGTTGAGGGCGGTCTTGGTATCTCCCCCAATGGCATATGAGGTGAGGTATTCCTGGAGTTTATAGTCGGTATTGTGTGAAACATAGCAAATGCGGCACCTGTCAACAATGGGTGCCTCTTCCTTTTCAGCAAGAAAGCGGTTAAATTCCGAATTGTTACTTGTGGCAATGATCAACGTGTCGATGGGCCATTTGAAACCGTCGATTTCGATGTTGCGGTTCTGGATAACACCCAGGTAGACCTGTACAAGGTCTTTCTTGTTCTTGAATATCTCATCACTGAAGTGGATGCCGCCGCCGGCAACACGTGCCAGGGCGCCTGAAGTGGATGCCGCCGCCGGCAACACGTGCCAGGGCGCCGCGCCTCAGGTCAAAACGATACGGGTTGTTCGTGTCGGTGATGTGAAGCAACCGCTGGATAGACTCTTCCCCCAGTAGATCCACTGCAGATGATGTGATCTTGTCTTTTGCCGGGTATTTGCCCGTCACAGTCCCCAAACTTTCAATGAGTGGAACCGGGATGATCTCAACTAGCTCGAGCATTTCCTCGATACTGCCTTCAGCAAAATTCCGGATGTCATTCCAGATGTACCCGCTGCATGCCCCCAAAGGCCTGTAGTCATTATAGACCGTTTCTACCTGCTTGTCCGAAAAACCGATCTCTTTAGCAAGATAGCTCTGATTATCACCCTGCTTTTCAAAAAGATTCATGGCCAGAATCATGGGATCTTCATATGTCTGGGACTCAATATCAGTAATTCTGCCGTAATTGCCAAATTTGTCCAGATTGGTAAACTTGAAGGTGTATTTTCGGTTTTCTTCCTTGGCAAGGAATTCGCGATATTTACTGCATAGAAAATCAACAAAGAATGTCTTGCCGTTTCCAGGCTCTCCCACCAGGACATAGGCCATTTCTTTGGAGGACCCGCCTTCTGCCGAATCTTTCACAAAAGATACAAAGCTGTTGATCTCGTCATACATGCCTATGATGTGTTTCTTGCCGGTGCCAAAGATTTTGAAGTTGTAGGTCGTTTTTCCGTGTACAGAGATCTTCTCGATTTCATTCTCCAGAATCATCTTTGACACGCCCTGGAAGGCGTTTTCAAAGCGCCGTTTCCCCTCCTTGACAGACACCAGGTGATGACGAAGTGTGTTATTCGTTTTGCGAGCCATTTTTTCCTCCCATTCAGGTTTGTTACAGG
>JAFDJF010000299.1 GCA_019307645.1 Deltaproteobacteria bacterium | reverse complement strand
CAGACAGAGTCCGGGAAGCCATGAGGAAGACCTTGAAAACAGGTTCGGCCATATCTACAAACTTGCCAGCGACTTCGATGTTAAAGGCGTTATTTTTCATATCCTCCAGTATTGTGACACCCATGCCTTTGATATCCATGACTTGAAGGAATACGTGGAAGGAAAAGGATTCCCCGTGCTGCTCATTGAAGAAGACTATCCCATCAGCAGCATTGCCAGGCTAAAAACGCGGGTTGAGGCATTTCTGGAGATGATGGATTAAAAGGAGACAATAAGGAGACATCGTGGAAGAACCAAAGGAAAAGACAACGGCTGATAAGTCCATGGAAATTGCCATGAGCGTGAGGCAGATTGTGAAGGACTTGAGCCTGAAAGCCCATGAAGCCAGGGCCAAAGGAGACCCTATCGCGTACCTTTTTATATTCAGTGCCTATGATGAAATCCTGAGGGCCCTGGATATCACAACCGTCGGGACAGAAAACTATGCAGGACTCTGTGCGGTTAAGATGGATGCTGAGCGGTTTCTGGCAAAGGCAGAGGCTGAGGGCTATGCCAGGCATCTTTGCACCTATGCCACGGTCGGCCTGGGTTTTGATGCCATGCGTTGTGAACTGGGACATATGCCACCGGATGCCCCGGATGGGGGTCTGGAACATCCCAGTGTGATGCTGGGGACCGGCATGATGATCTGCGATCCCAGATATAAATGGTATCAGGCATCGCAGCGTTACACCAACGCTCCCATGCACATTCTTGGTCTACTCAATCCGCCCATACATTATACCCATGTCGATCTGAAGGAGGTTAGGGGCTATTATATTAAGTATGTGATAGAAGAGCTCAAGGGTCTCATTGAATTTCTTGAGCGGACAACAGGCAGAAAAATGGACTGGGACCGGCTGAGCGAGATCGTTGATTTGAGCGAACGTACCATACAGGTTTGGTGGGATGCCTATCAGCTGCGTAAGGCAGTTCCGGCCCCAATGTCCGCCGAAGATGCCGTGACCATCATGGTTCCGGGGTATTTTATGATGGGAACCCAGTTGGCATACGATTTCTACTGTAAGCTGTACGAGGATCTAAAGTACAGGGTGGACAATAAAATCGGTGCCGTTTCGGACGAGAAATACCGCCTGCTGTGGGCACTGAGCCTGCCGCCATGGTACGGTCTGGTGATGTTCAACTATTTTGGATCTCTGGGAGCCGTATTTCCCATTGAGGCTGTTTATCATCCTCCAACGCCCATTGAATTTCCTCCGGAGGTTACTCATCCCCTGGAACGAATCGCGTGGAGGGTTTATGCGGGAATGACCCGGTGGCAAGAGGAAGCACGCAACCACACTGGCGATCCCAATGTAGAATGGTTCCTTGATCTGGTTGAGGGTTATAAACTGGATGGTGTGGTCTTCCACCAGGCCATGACCTGCCGAACCATACACACGGGCCAACTGAACCAAATCAACGTGTTCAAGAAGTATTCCGACAAACCGGTTCTGCTTCTTGAGGGAGATATCGTAGACGTCCGAAACTATAACAAGGAAGCTACCCACAGAAAGATCGATGCTTTCATCGAAGTGCTAGACGCTTACAAAAGACGAAAGGAGGGATAGATCGGTGGCAAAAGGCGAAATAAAAATTATTGAGCAGCACTGTCTTGGGTGCGGTTATTGTGAAAGATTCTGTAACCAGGGATGCATTGAGATAACAGGGGATAAATTTACGCCCCAAGGGTATTTACTGCCTACTTTCGTGCATCCGGAGAATTGCACTGCCTGCGGCATCTGTAACTGGATGTGTCCGCATTTTGCAATAGAGGTGTACAAGTATGTTGAAACTGAATCGGGCAAAGCCGCTTAAAACCATATACGCGCGTGTTCATGGTTCAGGGGTTTATATGCTCGACGTTCGATGTTCGATGTTCATTTTTTGGTCTCAAAGGTTCAGGGCTCACCCAAAACCCGGAGCGGTGAACCTTTGAACCCTGAACCTCTAAAAAGGAGTTTGCTATGAGTGAGAGATTGCTTGCAACAGGAAATGTGGCTGTGGCCTGGGGGGCCATCAATGCCAGTTGCGATGCCTTTTTTGGCTACCCCATCACGCCCCAGAACGAAGTCATAAACATGATTGCCAAAGAATTTCCAGAGAGGGGAAAGGTCTTTGTTCAGTCCCAATCGGAAACCGCATCCATCATGATGGTATACGGGGGGGCGGCTGCCGGTTTCAGGGTCATGACCTCCACAGCAGGGCCCGGCTGGAGTCTTATGCAGGAGGGGATGTCTCATCTGGCAGGGGCCGAGCTATCCGCCGTTATAGTGGTCACCCAGCGGGGAGGACCGGGACAGGGCAGTGTCAGACATTCGCAAATGGACTATCTGTGTGTCACTCGGGGCGGAGGCGCCGGAGGTTATAAGACCATTGTTCTGGCCCCTTCATCCGTGCAGGAAGTCCATGACCTGATGCAACTGGCTTTTCATCTGTCTGACAAATACCGCAACCCTGCGGTGGTGCTTTCAGACGGGGTTGTGGGGTTGTTCTCAGAGACATTGGAGTTGAAAACCCTGGATTTTGGTCCCTTGCCTGAAAAGGACTGGTCCGTTAAAGGACGGGATAATCAAAAAGACGGTGACCGAAGATTCATAGACTCCTATGTGGCCTACGGAAAAATCCGGGAAGGACTCTGGTCTTACGGGGAATGGCTGGAACACCAAGTGGAAAAGTACCAGCGCATAACCGATGACGAGGTGATATATGAGGACTATCAAACGGAAGATGCCCAATTGATCCTTGTGGCTTTCGGCTATGTCTCCCGGGTTTGCAAAGAGGCCATAAACCGCGCGCGGGAAGAAGGCCTTAAAGTGGGACTCATTCGACCCATCACCTTGTGGCCTTTTCCATCCCGGATTATCAGCAACAAGGCCGAGCAGGGATGCAATCTGCTGGTTGTGGAAGACAACCTGGGACAAATGGTCGATGATGTCAGGCTTGCGGTTGAGGGAAAGACAGACGTTCACTTTCTTGGCATGCTGAGCCGTCACCTGCCTACTGAGGCAGGCATCATTCTCCCCGGAAAAGTCCTTGAAAAAATAAGGAGCATATTATGATGACAGAAGCACAAACCAAAGAAAGGATCGGCGAATTGAAGCGGACTTTTTTTATTCCCATACCCACCCTTTGTCCCGGCTGTCAGCACGGCGTGTTGATCCATGCCGTCCTGGACGTGCTTGAAGAAATGGGACTGGACGGTTCTGCCATTGCCTGTAGCGGTATCGGATGTGCTGCAGGCATAAACATTACGGTACTTGATGCCGTGATGGGTTCCCACGGCGGGGCCCCGGACACGGCCACGGCCATCAAGCGTCTTCGCCCGGGAAACCTCGTATTCACCTTTCAAGGAGATGGGGATTGTATTGCCATTGGTGGGGGCGCACTGATCGGCGCCCTTACCAGGGGCGAAAAGTTCACCATCATCATGTCCAATAACAATAACTACGGAACCACCGGCGGTCAGATGGCGCCGACCACCTTAACGGACCAGGCCACAGTCACTTGTCCCAATGGGAGAGACCCGGCAATAGAAGGATATCCCGTGCATACCGCTGAGCTGGTCGCCTCATTCCAAGGGGTCTCTTACAGTGCGCGGGGCGCATTGAACACACCAGCCAATTACCGCCGAACCCGGAAATACATCAAGACCGCTTTTCAAAAACAGCTGGACAATGCAGGTCTCAGTTTCGTGGAGGTACTCGCCGCGTGCCCGCCCAATTGGCACATGAGCCCGGTGGAATGTCTGGACTGGATCGAGGAAAAAGCGATTCCGGAATTTCCTTTGGGCGAGTTCAAAAATATAGAAAAAGCCGGGTAGTTGTGAAAGGAGAAACATCATGAATCAGGAAACACGGACAAAGACTGAACTGATCATCGCAGGGCTCGGGGGCATGGGGGTGCTTTCAGCAGGCAACATTCTGGCTACCGCTGCTCTCAAAAAATATAAGTATACGTCCTGGCTACCCGGATATGGGTCTGAAAAACGCGGCGGCTTGTGTGAATGCACCATGGTTATATCTAACGAGGAGATCGCTTCTCCGATCCTGGATACGGCCCAAACCGTGATGCTTTTGGATAGTTCCCAGGCTGCAGGTTTTGCAGACCGCGTACGGTCCGGTGGGTTGATGATCGTTGAGAGGACCGGCCTGGAGTATGAGCCGGCGGGAAAAGACTTTCGGATGGTGCCCATATCCGGGCTTGAAAAGGCAGTTGAGATGGGCGGTTCGGTGATGAACAACTTGATTATGCTCGGCGTGTATACCGAACTGGTTGAGCCCTTGCCCCCTGAGTTCTTAATAGAAGAGATCGAGCGGAGATATGCGGACAAAGAATCGGTGCTGGCGCTCAACAAAAAGGCCTTCAATTACGGTCTGGAGATGGGGAAGCAGATTGGAAGTGCCTAAAAGCCAGGAGGCTGGGATGCCAGGACGCTGTGAGGATAGGTCGTAATTTCGTTTTATACGACAGCTTCCCAGCCTTCCAGCCTCCAAGCTTCCTAGCCTTGTTCACTAGTCACTGAATAC
>JAFDJF010000298.1 GCA_019307645.1 Deltaproteobacteria bacterium | reverse complement strand
CCCTATTTAAAGCCTCACATTACAAATTGCGTAGATAGCTGCCGTCAGTTTGGAATGACTCCCAAATATGCGGATTTCTAAAAAGACACCGCCGCCGCCTTATTGCAGCGATCTGACCCGAACTTTTTGAGAAGTTACACCCATAACCCCTAACTTAAGGGGATAAATATGGATTTGAAATCAAAATAAGCCCTGATTGGGAGAAACTGTTTCCCCCGGTTCGGGCTTTTTATTTTTGCGCAAACCCTTAGAGGATTTTCTGATGGACCGAAAGCCGACATATGAAGAATTAGAACAAAAGGTAAAAGAATTGGAGCAACAAGTCTTTGAGCGCAAGCTGGCCGAGGAAGGAATTACTCAGGTGAAAAACGAGTTGGAGCGGACCTTCAATGCTGTACCCGATTTGATTACGATTCTGGACACCGGGTACCGGATCGTTCGGGTGAATGAGGCAATGGCTGAGCGATTGGGTTTACGCCCTGATGAGGCAGTGGGACTAACCTGCTACGAACACGTCCACGGAACAAAAGAGCCGCCATCATTCTGTCCTCACTCCAAATTGCTGGCAACCGGTCAAAGATACCTGGAAGAGATTCACGAGGAACGGCTGGGCGGCGATTTTTTGGTTAGCGTGTCGCCTTTACATGACGCTGAAAGCCGTGTGGTCGGTTGCGTACATATAGCACGCGACATCACTGAGCGCAAAAAAACCGAGCAGGCACTGCGGGAAAGTGAGGAGACATACCGGAATCTAGTGAGATTGAGCCCGGATCCTATTGTTATCATTCAGGACGGTCACCACAAACTGTTCAGTTCGGCATTTACCAGACTTTTCGGGTACACTCAGCAGGACCTGGATAATGGTTTAGACGTTCTCGATCTCATTCAGGAGGACTACAACGAGGCCGTTCTTATGAGATTAAAGGATCGGTTTGCCGGAAAAGAGGTCCCAAAAATTTTACGCGTTGATATGATTGCAAAAAATGGCAAAATAATACCTTGTGAGTCCTCCGGTGTCCTGATTCAATACGGGGGTCAGCCTGCCATTTTGGTGATCATACGGGACATCACTGAGCGCAAGGAAATTGAAGAAAAAATGATTATTTTCCAAAAATTCGCCGAAGCTTCAGAACAGGGACTTGGCATGGCAGATTTGACCGGCGATATCACTTATGTCAATCCAGCTCTCTGCCGTCAGTTAGGTGAGAAAAAGCCTGAAGATGCTGTTGGGAAAAACGTCAGGCTCTACTATCCTGAAGATCACCGGAAAAAGTTGGAAAATGAAAGTCTCCCCATGGTTATGGAAAAAGGGCATTGGACCGGGGAACTGGACCTCCTCTCGATACAGGGGAAGATAACGCATACGATTCAGAGCATTTTTCTCATTCGTGATAAAACAGAAAAGCCGTTTTGCACTGCCAATGTGATCACTGACATCACTGAGCATAAACAGCTGGATAAAGTTTTAATGCACAGAGAGAAGCTGAAAACACTAGGTGCCATTGCCGGCGAGGTCGCCCACGAGATCAGGAATCCGCTTACCTCCATAGGCGGTTTTGCCCAACGCCTGAAACAAAAGTATCCGGATTCTCACGAATGCGATATAATCCTGAATGAGACCCAGCGTCTGGAAAACATACTTTCCAGAATAAGAAATTATCTTGAACCCGTAGAGATCTATCCGAAAGAATGTGCTATCAACGCTATCATTACCAGCTGCGTGCATCTATTGTCTCCTGAAACAGATTCGAGACAAGTAACGTGCGCGTTAGATCTTTCAACTGATCTGGCGGCCGTCTATGTTGATCCGGGGATACTGAGCCAGATTTTCATTAATCTGATCCGCAATGCCACGGAAGCTATGGAAGAAGGGGGAACCCTGTTCATCAAGACCTTTGAAAACGATCAAGATCTCCACATCGAATTCAAAAACCAGGTTTCAGATTCGAAATATGAAGATCCCGAAACCCTTTTCATGCCTTTCGCTGAAGGTGGCAAAAATATAGGCCTGCCACTCTGTTACCGTCTACTGAAAGATATGGGTGGGCTTCTATCCTTTGTCCAGGAACAGGATTTCATACGCTTTACAGTGTCATTGCCTAAAACCGTAAAACCGGACCCGTTATTTTTACACGAACCCTTAGGGCTCACGCAAAAATAACTTCACATTTTGGCATCTCATCTTCAGATCATTTAAGGTCTCCCTCTGTCAACTGAGCACTGGTGACTCAATTTCCCCAAGGGCCATGCGAGCGACATCACCAATAAACACCAGCGGCATCCCGTGTTCCCGGCCGACCGAAGAAAGGTTGTGCATGCACATGGGGCACAAGCATGCCATTGCCTGTGCACCATTGTTTTTGGCATCGAGAATGTTTTTCTCCTGGTCGGCGCTCGGATCGCCGTTGCCAAGTAGGAGTTTGATACTGGCACAACACAGAGCTGTTTCTCGATCGTAGGTGCGCTGGACTCTTGTGACGCCCACCAGTTCAAAGAGTTCATCAAGAAAATGTTCTTTTTCAGGGGTGTGACGGGAAGCACAAGGGCGCTGATAAGCAATATCCATATCCAATGGCCTGATTTGATCTTTTCTCGCTTGAAGACATTCCACCATATATTCAAAAAGATGCACCGGCCGGAAAGGAAGCTTGATCCCATATTCCGGAGCCAGTGCAGCGAGCATCGCATAGCAATCGTCATGGAAGCAGACAATTTCCCGGGCTCCGGTCATCGCCAGACGATCAACCAGCTCTCGAGCATGTTTTTCCTGAATGCTTTCTGCACCCATATGACTAAACAGCATCCAGCAGTAGTAAGGTTTTCCGCCTACACGGGGCAAATCATACAATTCGCCCTGCATAAGGTTTGGATCGGTCTTTGCAAAGACACAGGTGGTCATCACACGCTCAGCCTGAGGACTGCCTTTCAACTCACCCGTGAAAACATATTTCTTCTCTTCGTCAATGGCGGCTTCCCGGGTTACAAAGGTACTGAACCTTTCCTGGAGTTCTGCAATCAAGTCAAACGGATGGGCTTTCCGAGGACAGATTTCATTACAGGCATAGCATGTTATGCATTGACCAAGCATGGGTGAAGGATTGCCTTCTGCCATCGTTTTCATCCATTCAATTGCCTGGTCACGTTCCACGTCGATCCACTGGCATTCGACCAGACAGTCACCGCACAGATCACATAAGTCGCGTTTAAACATTTCTGCCCCCAATATCGTATTTCGTTCATGCACTGGAAACTTACCGAATTATCGTTCCCACTGAGCACTCAAATCCCTTCCTCACGCGGCCCTATTCCACTGCCAACTCCCTCGTGCCCAAGCGTTTCTCCAAACCATGATATAGCATATGCCCATTTCATACAAGGCCCTTTCAGATGCCCTCTGCCTTCCCCCGCCTATAACGTTTAAGGTTTGTCGAGTCTTTTGCCTTGACACAAAGACGGGGACCTTCTTATTCTATTAAACAAAAGGATTTTCCAGATTCAACTACAATCCAAGGATGTATCAGTTTGTGAAGAATGACCCTTTTGAAGAACAAATGCGTTTTGAGCCGGCAAATGAATAAGTTAACCAACAATTAAAACCTTCAAAAAGGACTTGAGCTAAATGGAACAACTAAACCATATTGTTAGCATAATCGCTCTCACACTTGGGGTCTCTTGGGCCAGTGGGATTAACCTTTATGCTGCAATCGCCACCCTGGGCATACTGGGGGCCACAGGAAATATGGTATTACCACCCGATTTGCAGATCCTGTCAAATCCCCTGGTAATCGTTGCGGCTGCAACCATGTACTGTGTGGAATTTTTTGCTGACAAAGTGCCGGGTGTTGATACGGGCTGGGATACAATTCAGACTTTTGTCCGCATTCCCGGAGGAGCCCTGTTGGCAGCCGGTGCAGTGGGGGAAGTAGATCCGGTCGTTTCCCTGGCCGCAGCAATTGTCGGGGGAAGTATGGCTGCTGCGTCACATGCAACAAAATCAGGAACACGTGTTTTAATCAATGCTTCGCCTGAGCCCGTGACCAACTGGATAGCCTCGATTACCGAGGATGTTGCGGTCATCGCCGGCCTTTGGGCAGCCTTTCATTACCCATGGCTGTTCCTTGGCTTATTACTCCTTTTCATCTTGTTGATGATATGGTGGCTGCCAAAGATCTGGCGAGGAATTAAAAAGGTATTCGGTTTCCTTGGCCGTTTGTTCGGATTAAGCAAAACAGATGGATCCGTCCAGGAAAATCAGATCAATATCGAAGTTGATCCATTGGAAAAAAGAAATGAGATTGAAAAGAAACTCGAAAAACTAAACGATCTCTTCACAGGAAGATCACCAGAAGAAAAAACGGCAACTGTTGGAGAAACTCTGATGCCGAAGGCTTGACAAACATAGATGGAACTTTTTGTATAGGTCTCACCATGAGAGTACTTTTGATCTCCGCAAACACGGAAACGATCAACATGCCGGTTTTGCCATTGGGGCTGGCCTGTGTGGCCGAAGCAACTCAAGCAGCCGGCCATGATGTAAAAGTGGTGGACCTTCTCGGCCAGGAGGATACACTGGCATCCCTTAAAGCCGCTATCCAGCAGTCCCAACCTGAGATTATCGGAATATCGGTCCGCAATATTGATGACCAGAGCATGGGAAGCGGCGTGTTCCTGCTAGACCCGGTGAAAGAGGTTGTCCACGCCTGCCGGAGTCTTTCCGGTGCGCCAATCGTATTGGGAGGCGCTGGTTACAGCATCTTTCCTCAGAGCGCATTGGCCTATCTCGAGGCTGACATGGGGATTCAAGGTGAAGGCGAAAAAGCATTCGTCACCCTTTTGGAACGGCTCCGTCAGGGGGCCGATCTTAGCGGGATTCCAGGTCTTTATCTGCCTGAAAAAGGCATTCAAGGTAAGGTGGCGCACACAAAAGATCTGGATACGCTGTCATTACCCCTTCCCGGTATGGATCATTGGACCGTCCCAAAAGATAAGGATCTTGAGATATGGCTCCCCTTTCAGACCCGACGGGGTTGCCCCATGGATTGCAGTTATTGTTCTACTGCCACAATCGAAGGCCGGATCATGCGAAAACATTCCCCTGCGCGAGTGATTGAGGCAATCTCACAGTATGTGGCGGTTGGCATGGACAGACTCTTTTTTGTCGATAATACTTTCAACCTCCCGCGATCCTATGCGAAAACACTTTGTAAAGCGCTTGTTCAGGCAAACTTAGGCATTTCCTGGCGCTGTATTCTCTACCCCAATAATGCTGATGATGAATTGATCGAGCTAATGGCAAAGGCTGGATGTGTTGAGGTCAGCCTTGGCTCCGAAAGCGGCTCTGCCGAGATCCTTCGAAGACTGAACAAAAAGTTTACCCCTGAAGACGTGCGGCGGATTTCTGACAGCCTTAAACGCCACGGCATCAGCCGCATGGGGTTCTTGCTCCTGGGAGGGCCTGGAGAAACCAGAAAGACTGTTGAAGAGAGTTTGGCCTTTGCCGATTCTCTGGCATTAGAGGCATTGAAGATTACCATGGGAATCCGGATTTATCCCGGCACCTCTCTTGCGCGAACTGCTGTCAAAGAAGGGATGGTTTCTCCGGATGACAATCTCCTGTTTCCGAGATATTACATGGTCAAAGAAATTGAAGACTGGCTGAGAGAGACGGTAAACCGTTTGATGGCCGAAAGGCCTAATTGGGTAAATTAGCCAAACTGTGCGGATCGGTGGGGATGTTATGATAGCGGGTAAATGTCTCTGCCTCACGATTGAATCTATTCAACCCTCCCACTGTGCCAATCCAAAGATCATCCAACCG
>JAFDJF010000808.1 GCA_019307645.1 Deltaproteobacteria bacterium | reverse complement strand
CGGCAATGTTACGACGCTCACGCATCAGCCGTTCGATATCCTGTTCAACCTTACTGGTGGAAACGCCGTCTTCCGCTGAAATATAAATTGAGTTCACATCCAAATTCCCGGCGATGCGCCGCTGAAACATTCGCAAGGGGATCAGCACAAAGTCATCCTGATCCATCCCAAAGCCGGACTGTCCTTTGGATTTGAGGACGCCGATCACCCGGCATGAAAGTTTTTTCAGGCGGATGGTGTTGCCCAAAGGATTTTGGCCGCCAAAAAGCTCTTTGCGCACGGTTGCACCCAGGATGCACACGTCTTT
The DNA here is from genome assembly GCA_019307645.1 of Deltaproteobacteria bacterium. Next base: position 1,888 of record JAFDJF010000808.1, on the reverse strand, counting down.
TCCTCCTCGAAGTTCACTGTCTGTGAATTGGCGCCCGCTTTCAAGCTGCCAGTTGCAGACCTTCAAATAGTCACGATTGCTTCCGATTGCCGGGGTCGACCAGTTTTCGTTTCCATAGATTGCCTGAGTGACTTGGGAGGCCATTGGTGCCACTCCGGCAAGTCCTGAGATTTCCCGGGAGATGGCGTTTGCATCTTCAATTTTAAACTTGTCACTGGTTGATTGAGAGCCGCCCATCCCACGGCGATGCTGCCCAGGTCTGACCAGTAGAAGATTGGTACCCAGTTTCGAGATATCAGAGGTTACCTGCAACGTCGCTCCTCTGCCGATGGTCACCATGGTGATTACGGCAGCGACTCCGATAACGATACCCAGGATGGTCAGCGATGAACGCATGAGGTTGCGCCGGATTTCCCGAAAGGACAGTAAAACCGTTTCCTTTACCATTAGAGCGTCTCCTTGTTTTTCTCCTCGCCGTCGATGACTCCGTCGAGAAAGCGAATGGTTCGTTTTGCATAGGCCGCCATATTGGCATCATGGGTTACCAGGACGATGGTAATGCCGCGTTCTTGATTGAATGCGGTAAGCATTTCCATAACTTCACGGCTTCTGGCAGAATCCAGGTTGCCGGTGGGTTCGTCAGCCAGCAGTACTTTGGGGTCGGTAACAATGGCCCGGGCAATGGCAACCCGTTGCTGCTGTCCACCGGAAAGCTCGCCGGGTGTGTGTTTTTCCCACCCTTTGAGCCCAACTGCTTCAAGAGCCCGCAAAGCGCTTGCCCGCCTTTTACCGGGCGGGATGCCGCGATAGACCAAGGGCAGTTCCACGTTTTCCAGTGCCGAGGTGCGATTGAGGAGGTTGAAACCCTGAAACACAAATCCCAGATAATGCCGGCGCAGCAGTGCTCGCTGGTCACGGGACAGTTTTCCCACATCAACCCCTTCAAAAAGGTAGGTCCCATCGCTGGGAGTATCTAAACATCCCAGAATATTCATGCAGGTGGATTTTCCGGACCCGCTTGGCCCCACGGAACCGGTTCCGTATATTTTGGTTACACCCCGAAGTTCTATAAGCGAGTGTTTGCTGATTTGAGTGGAAGAGGGCATCTTCATCGTTCAGATCTCATTGTATTGACCACCAGGGACATCCCCAGTTTAATATCACCGCTGGTTACCTCGGTCATTCTGCCGTCCGTGACGCCTATGCTGACAGGAACGGCAACAAGTTTTCCTTCGTGCAGAGTCCACACTTGCTGCAATTTGTTGTTTTTATCGGCCGTTTCTTTGCGCTGCCTTGCTTGTGGACCGCGCGGGCGACGAAAGAGTTTGGTAAGTATGTTACCGCCTCTGGATGGGGCCTTTTTTTCTGTATCGGGCGGGATAAAACGTAGCGCAGCATTGGGCACCAGGAGGGTGCTTTCCACTTTGTTGACAATGATGTCAGCTGTTGCCGTCATTCCCGGCCGCAGGGAAAGGTCGGAGTTGTCCACGTTCAGTACTGTTTTGTAAGTGACAACCCCATTCACGGTTTGCGAACCATACCGAACCTGGGTGATTCGCGCCGGGAACGTCCGGCCCGGGTGGGCATCGACAGAGAATGAAGCCTCTTGCCCCATTGTCACCTGGCCCACATCGGCCTCGTCCACATCCACATGGAGCTCCATCTGAGTCAGGTCTTCGGCCAGGGTGAACAGTACGGGTGCCTGGAACGAGGCAGCCACGGTCTGGCCCGGTTCCACGTTCCGCGTCAGGACAATGCCGTTAATCGGGGAAAGAATGACTGCTTTTGCCGAATCCGTCTCATCGGCTTCGAGAGTAGCCTGGGCCTGGGACACCTGCGCCCTTGCAGTGGCCTCTACGGCCCTGGCACGGTGCAACGCCGCCTGAGC
>JAFDJF010000297.1 GCA_019307645.1 Deltaproteobacteria bacterium | reverse complement strand
AGCGAAGCGACATCATTCTTCAATGTTCGAGGTTCACTTGAGCCTAACTTATAATGCCTTTCCTAATATATAATGACAGTTCCTTTTCCGTAAGACCCACCAGTTCCCTGTATACATATTGATTATCCTCCCCCAGCAGTGGGGCAGCTTTCCAGGGCCCTGTCGAAGTCCTGCTGAATTTTATTGGTGACCCGTCTGAAATCGTGTCACCGAGAACAGGGTGTTCGAGGTGAACAAAAAAATCTCTCGCCAGGAGCTGCGGATCACCGGCAAGGTCTGCAGCATTTTGAACAATGCCTGCGGGGATGCCGGCCTTCTGAAGAAGATTCACCGCTTGTTCCGGGGTGTTTTCAGAGGTCCATTTTTCAATTAATTTATCCAGTTTTTCCGCCTCCGCTTTTCTCCCGGATATCGTGGAAAATCTTTCTTCTTTGCTCCAGAGGGGTTCGCCCATAACCCGGCACAGGCCCTGCCACTCAGCGTCATTGAATACGGCAATTACGCACCACCTGTCGCTCCCGGCGCATTTGTAGCATCCATACGGCGCAGCAGGCATACTGTCCGAACGATTGCCGGCAGGCAATGTCTCCCCCTGCTTTGCGGACAGCGCTAAGAAAGCAGGTCCGTTCATTGTGCATATGGCTTCATACTCCGAAAGGTCTATATGTTGCCCCTGACCTGTGTTGTCCCGGTGCTCCAGGGCCATGAGAACAGCCAGGGCGCCATAAAGGCCGGCGATCGAATCCGCATAAGAATAACCCAAACCCATGGGAGGCCCCGTGGCATAAGATGTAAGATAGGTCAGTCCTCCCAGGGACTGAACAGTAGGCCCAAAGGCCACAAAATCTTTCCAGGGCCCGGTCTGGCCCATCCCTGACATACTGACCATGACAAGATCAGATTTCACCTTTTCCAATTTTTCGTAATTCAGTTCCCAGTTTGACATGACGCGGGGAGAAAAATTTTCAATCACCACATCGCTCATGGCAATCAGTTTTAACGCCATCTCCCTTGCTTCAGCGTGATTCATGTCCAGTGTAATGCTTCTTTTATTTCGATTCCAGGTATTAAAGTAACCTTCCGCGTTAGATTCGGCGCCTTTTGCTGTTTTTTGCGACTGAACTTTGATGACTTCCGCTCCGAAATCAGCAAGGATCCTTGTGGCATAGGGCCCGGCCTGAACCCGGGTAAAGTCCAGGACTCTCAGTCCCTCGAGAGCCCTTTTTCTAATGACGCGACCGGTGTTTACAGCATAGACCTTTTTGTGTTCTTTGACGGCAGTGCGTTGCGCTTGATTCACAATCTGAGCATTGTCTTGTCCGATCAAAGGGGCTCGGTTGTACTGAACTGGCGGCAGGGAGCTAAACTTGTAAGGCAGCCCCGGATACTTTATGCCTGTATTGAGTTCCGGGTGATCGATTTTACTGAAAAAACCTCGGGCCTTGAGCTGGGGGCTGCCCAGTACCTCCCGGGGAGACTGAACCGGGGACCATGGAAAGTGCATCAGTTGTCCCGATTCAAAGAGTTCGCCGGCCGTATGATCTTTCGTCCAACCCTGCAGCACTTCGATCACATGGTCAACGTGTCCTTTGCGATACGCCTCATCTTTCCATTTTGCATCCAGTAAATCGCCGGCCTTACCCTCATCGGCCATCCACTCAATGAGCGTTTCCCATTGCTGGAACAGGGTCAAATGTATAAATCCATCTTTACAGGGCAAAATGCAAAAGGCATCATTCCAATGCAGACTCTCCTGCCTTTCAGGAATTACATGATCGTAATAAAAATAGACCATCACGTACTCTAAGGTCGAGGTCACGGCTTCCTGAAGGGAAATGTCAATATGGTCTCCCTTTCCGCTTCTGCGCCTGTTCTGAAGGGCCAAAAGAGTGCCGATCGCTGCATAAAGAGAGGCCACATAGTACGACTGTTCCCCGAAGGCTTTGAGAGGAACGGTCGAAGGGGAACCGGAGACATACATCTGCCCCCCCAAAGCCGAGGCCACCAGATCGCAGGACTTATAATTTTTTCGGGGACCATTCTGCCCGAAACCGGTCACTGATGTAAGGATAATTCCCGGGTTTATTTCGTTTAACACCTCAAAACCCAAACCCAGGTTTTCGAGATACCCCGGACGGAAGGTTTCCACAACAACGTCACTTTCTTCCACCAGCCTGAGAAAAGTTTTCTTGCCTTCACCATGGTTTAGATCCAGGGTGATCCCAAGTTTATTTGTGTTATTGTAGAAAAAGGACAGGCTTCTTTCAGGGTGGGGAGAATCATTCCAGAAAGGACCCATTTTGCGGGAAGGATCACCTCCGGGTTCTTCTACCTTGATGACCCGTGCGCCCAGGTCGGCCAGGAGTTTCGAGCAATAGCCGGCCTTCTCATCAGCCAGATCCAGCACCTGGAGTCCGCCCAGGAAGGTTTCTTTTTGTGGTTCTGATTTCACAATTTCAATCGTGCCCTAAAATTTTCTTATACCCCTCCACCAGCCTGTTGACCACAAGCGATGCCGGTAAAACCTCTTTTATCAGGCCAACGGAAGAGCTGCAATAGAGTTCGCCATCAGTCAGGGTTTCTTCCAGCTGGACCTCCCTCGCCCGACGATAGCCGATAAAATCTCTGATTTCCTGAACCGAGGCGCCCGAGGCCTCCAGTTGTAGCAGGCGTGTGGAAAATTCTGTTTTCAGGCTCCTTGTGGGCACAATCTTTCGCGATGTGATAACTGTGTCCGTGTCTTTGGCCTTTAACAGGGCCTCTTTATATCTTTTGCTTGCAGGATTTTCCTCGACTGCGACAAACCGCGTGCCCAGCTGAATCCCTTCGGCGCCCAGAGAGACTGCGGCAGCCCATCCTCTTGAATCGACAATGCCGCCTGCCGCAACCACGGGGATGGAAACCGCGTCAGCTACCTGAGGGATCAGCGAAAACAATGGGAGTTCATCGAATCCGTTGTGTGCTGCGGCTTCTACACCCTCGGCGATTACTGCGTCCACTTTGCAGGTTTCTGCAAAGTGAGCCTGTTTGACGGAACTCACCACGTGGAGCACCTTAATGCCTTTCTGTCGCAAGAGTTCCGTATAGGAATCGGGGCTTCCGGCGGCAGTAATAACGATTTCCACCGCTTCTTTTAGCAGGGTGTCGATGAGGAGTCCGCTTTGTTCCAGGTCCAGGGGGATGTTCACGCCAAAAGGCTTTTGGGTCAAACTCCTTATCTTTTCTATTTGCTCCGTAAGATTCTCCAGCGGGTCTCCGTCTTTGTCCATACCGGCATAAGGGCTGATTGTGCCCAGTGCCCCGGCATTGGAAACCGCTCCGGCAAGTCTTGCATCGGCAAGCCAGAGCATCCCACCCTGTAAGATGGGATATTGGATTTCCAGTAAACTGCTGACACGTGTGCTTATCATTCAAAATCCCGGTGATGTCCGTTGTTCGTTGCCTGTCTCTTCCTGCATCGCAACTCAGGTTGTTAGGTTCAAGGTTCAGCGCCTGCCCTGCCCGCCCTGGCGCGACTCCCCGGTGGGATGCGCGACACCGGGTAAACCAGGTCTGGGCCAGGGCCGCGACGGAATGCGAATATGAAACTGCTTTCGCTGCTTATGATCACGTGGCTTTCCTACACCGCATTTTGCTATGCCAGGTCTGGGCCAGGGGTTCACGGTTGTTCCACAAACGCCTGAACCTATGAACCGTGAACCCTTGAACCTGCGTAGCTACCCTGCTTCTTCATTTTGTCCAATAAAATAGAAAGGTTAAAATGGGCCTTTTGGTAGCTCGGGTTCAGGTTTATGGCCCTTTTGTAGTTTTTCAGGGCCGCCTGAAAATCCTCCTTTTCAAAGGATTCATTCCCCTGACTGTGGTAAATATCCGCGACCAGTTCCCTGTCTCCCCAAACGGTTCGCATTGGGGTATTCAGATGCCCTTTATAGTCGAAACCTTCGGCAAAGATGTTTTCGATGTCTATTCGTGCATGTTTTTTCCGCAAAAGAGTCAGGACATGCGGACCCATATCAAATGCATTTTCAACATGCAATGCCTTTGGTTCCAGGCCTGTCCTCTGCAGAAGGCAGTTGTAGAGAACTGTCAGGCCCAGGCAATTTCCAATCGCTTTGCTGTCTTTGATTATCTGGGCATCGATCACGTCCGTGAGCTTGTAGCTTCCATGTGATGCATAACGTGATGGTTTAACCTTCCACAGCCAGTCGAAAATCTGTTTGGCTCTGGTCAAAGGGTCCCGTGAGATTGCATCCCGTGAGGTGAATCGTTCATAAAGATAATGGAACTTCTCTTGATAAACTCTGATTTGATCATCATCTTTGATTCCTGATGCGATTAAGGCCTCTTTTTCTAAATCTAATTTCATAGTAACTGCTTAGGTTATAAGGTTCACGGTTTCCCGCTTTCGCTTCAGACGGGATCTACGCTTCGCTCCGACAGTCAAGGTTAAAAGCGATGAAGGAAGGGCTCTATTCTTTAGACAAATACCCTGTTCATCCGGTTTTTTGATATGCCAAATGGTTTTGAACGCAAAGTCCAAGGAACACGCTATGTCGTGCTGGAAGCATGAAGAAAATCCCGATAAAATCGGGTTT
>JAFDJF010000296.1 GCA_019307645.1 Deltaproteobacteria bacterium | reverse complement strand
GTGAAGAGGTTGAGATCGTGGGTATCACTGACACGCTGAAGACGGTCTGCACCGGTGTTGAGATGTTTAGAAAGATACTGGATGAGGGCCAGGCCGGTGACAACATTGGGGTACTGTTGAGGGGGACAAAGAGGACGGAAGTCCAGCGCGGACAGGTTGTGGCCCACCCCGGTACGATTACCCCGCACACGAAGTTCAAGGCAGAGGCCTATATATTGACTAAGGAAGAGGGAGGCCGTCACACACCGTTTTTTAACGGGTACCGTCCCCAGTTTTATTTCAGGACGACTGACGTTACAGGTGACCATTGAAGGCAGTCTGATCACGCCGATAGCAATGGAGAAGGAACTGAGGTTCGCTATCCGTGAAGGTGGCAGAACTGTCGGTGCAGGCGTCGTCAGTGAAATTATCGAGTAGATGGAGACTCTTCTGCTATGAGTGACATTATCACGCTGGCCTGTAATCATTGCAAGAACAGGAACTACACGACCACCAAAAACAAGCGAAAGGCACCGGACAAACTAGCATTCAAGAAATATTGCCCTTTTTGCAGGACGCATACGGTTCATAAGGAAACAAAGTAGAACCGATAAATCCTGTTTGGATTTCACACGGGGCATTAACCCCGCGTGAACGAAAGGACAGAATTTCTGTTATCATCTCCGTGCTTACACAGGGGGGGCCAGCAGGGTAAAAATGCAGGCCAGTAGCTCTAACGGCTAGAGCACCGGACTCCAAATCCGGGTGTTGTGGGTTCGAATCCCTCCTGGCCTGCCATTTTTTATTTGTGGGTACTGTCTCACATCGGCTGATTTTGATCATGAACTCGGAAAAGGAAATCCACTTTATTTTCATTTGAGGTGACAGGTATCAGGGTCGATGCAGTGATGACCCCAGGCACAAGGACATATGAAAAAAACGAAACAGAAACCCCAAAAAAAGAAAACTCCCAGGGGAAAAAATTCGACTGCAAAGAAGAATAGCGCTGCGGAATCGAATGTAAATCCACCCGAGAAAAAACAGGTCAAACAGAAGCCTGTACGGAACATCCGAAAAAAGGCACCTGCAAAAAAGGGAGGCAGTGATCGGGCTGTCTTGGCAAGCATAGGCAAGGCACGGCAGTTTCTGAGAGAAGCCAAGATGGAACTTAAAAAGGTCAAATGGCCCACAAAAAAGGAGTTGTTGGCCTCTACAGCAGTTGTGATTTTTCTAACTCTTTTAATGGCGCTTTATTTTGCTATTGTTGATTTTGGCCTCATCAAAGTGATCAAGGCTATCATAAGGTAATCCCGTGGATCATAGATATCTGTAGCCGTTTATCAAAACAGCTGTAAATTCATTATGGGATAAAAAGGTGTTGTTGTGGACTTAAAATGGTACATCGTTCACACCTATTCAGGTTTCGAGAACAGGGTAAAAAAAACCCTGGAAGAGAGGATTAAGGCAACCGGACAGGAAGAATTCTTCGGCCAGATCCTTGTTCCTACAGAACAAGTGATGGAACTGAAAAAAGGGCAGAAAAAGACCTCTTCCAGGAAATTCTTCCCCGGGTATATCCTGGTCCAGATGGCCTTGAATAAAGACACCTGGCATGCTGTGAAAAATACCGCCAAGGTCATTGGGTTTGTAGGAGGGGAGATCAATCCTACGGCAGTCGCCCCTGAAGAGGCGAATCAGATTATCCGACAAATGGAAGAGGGCGTAAGCAGACCCAAGCCCAAATTCCAGTTTGAAGAAGGGGATGAGGTCATGGTGATTGATGGCCCGTTCAACAACTTCCGGGGGGTTGTGGTAGAAATAAAACCGGACAAAGAGAAAGTCCGGGTGCTTATTACCATATTTGGACGTTCAACGCCTGTGGAACTGGATTTCATACAGGTGAATACGGTCTAAAAGAGGGTTATCATGGCAAAAAGAATTATAGGTTCCGTTAAACTCCAGGTAACGGGTGGGCAGGCCAACCCGTCGCCGCCAATTGGCCCTGCACTGGGGCAGTATGGTGTAAATATTGCGGATTTCTGCAAATTGTTCAATGCGAAAACGCAGGATCAAACGGGTACGATTATTCCGGTAGTAATTACAATTTTCGATGACAGGTCTTTCACTTTTATTACTAAAACACCTCCGGCTTCAGTGCTTTTGAAGCAGGCTGCCAAAATAGCCAAGGGTTCCGGTGAACCCAATCAACTAAAGGTTGGAGAAGTAACGCCAAAACAGGTGGAGGAGATTGCAAAGCTGAAGTTAGAAGACCTGAACGCCAGCAACCTGAAAAGTGCAGTTAAAATCATAGAGGGCACGGCCAGGAGTATGGGCATCGTCGTCGCAGAATAATCACCTGAGAGGAAGAAAAAGATGACCAGGGCAGGGAAGAAATACAGAAACAGCGCACAAAAAATTGACAGAACAAAAAAATATAATTTCGATGAGGCCGTCCAACTGGCAATTGACAGCACCTATGCAAACTTTGATGAAAGTGTGGATTTGGCAGTCAGACTGGGCGTGGACCCAAGACATGCCGATCAAATGGTCAGAGGTACCGTAGTTTTGCCCAATGGGGTCGGTAAAGATGTCCGCGTGGCTGTTTTTGCAAAAGGTGAAAAAGAAAAAGAGGCGCTTGAGGCAGGCGCTGATCACGCAGGTGCTGATGATCTGGTTGAAAAAATTCAAAAGGGCTGGCTTGAATTCGATAAAGCCATTGCCACACCCGATATGATGAGTTCTGTGGGAAAACTGGGACGCATCCTGGGCCCGAGGGGCATGATGCCGAATGCCAAACTTGGCACAGTCACCTTTGATATTGGCAAAGCTGTAAAAGAGGTAAAAGCCGGAAAGATAGAGTTCAAAGTTGAAAAAGCCGGTATTGTGCACGCACAGATGGGTAAAGTTTCATTTGGTGGAGAAAAACTTTTGGAAAACATAGCGGCTTTTCTGGATACAATCCTCAGATTGAAACCTCCTGCAAGCAAGGGAACCTATATTAGAAGTATTGCCATTTCTGGGGCTATGGGTCCGGGAGTCAAGATTGATCCTGCTACCGTTAAAGACCTGTTAAGCCAGTAAATCATTACCGGTACCAATCGGAAATTCCAAAAATCACATTAGATGCGGTTTTTGCGATACGCGACGCGGTCTTTCACGGAGGTCTAGTGCGAAAGAGCTAAACAACCGTGAATCCCGCCGGCGGCGGGAAACCTAACAACCTGAGTAGTTACCTGCCTTTTTGAATACAATTTAATTCATGAGGTACTGAGGCAAAAGGCGCAAATTAATATAATGCTTAGGGTTCGCATAAAAAGAACTTCGATTTTTACGCGAGCCCTTAGTCAAAGACAGTAGGTGCCTAGGAGGCTATAGGCTTAATGGTATGAGCCTACCGAGACTAATTCCGACGGGATTTATATTTTACACCTCCGTCTTTGACACAATTATCGTCAAACGGAGAGGAGGTGAATAATGGACAGAGAAGAAAAAATACAGTTCGTGTCTGATCTGCACAGCCGACTGGAAAAGGCACAAGGCACGTTCCTTGTGCACTACAAGGGTCTGAAAGTATCGGATATAAACAGCCTGAGGAATAAGCTCAGAGACACCGGCGCTGAATTCCAGGTTGTAAAAAACAGACTCTTGAAGCTGGCTTGTCAGGGGACCGAGACTGAATCGATCAAAGACCATATGGAGGGCCCCACGGCCATAACACTTACGTATGATGACCTGATCGGCCCGGCAAAAACTCTTGTCGATTTTGCCAAAGACTTTAAACAGCTGGAAATCAAAAGCGGGCAGATATCCGGCAAGCAAATCAATGCAGAGGCCGTCAAGCAATTGGCACAACTACCGGGAAGAGAAGTGCTTTTGTCTCAGGTTCTGGCCGCCATGCAGGCTGTCCCGGCAAGTTTTGTCAGACTACTGGGAGGGATTATGGGGCAGCTATTGAATGTCTTAAAAGCCATTGAACAGCAAAAAGAAGCATAAAGAGCATAACGAATAATTATGGAGGTTTAAATAATAGCGATGGCAGATGTCACCAAAGAAGATGTAATTGAGTTTATTTCAAATATGAGCGTTCTTGAACTTTCAGAATTCGTGAAAGAACTTGAAGATAAATTCGGGGTAAGCGCAGCAGCTCCCGTGGCTGTAGCTGCTGCAGCCACGGCAGGACAGGCCCAGGAGGAGGAGGCTGAGCAGACCGAGTTTGACGTAATCCTCGCCGCTGTGGGAGACAAAAAGATCCAGGTTATCAAAACCGTTCGCGCCATCACCAGTCTTGGCCTCAAGGAGGCAAAGGCGGTTGTGGACGAGTCGCCCGGTCCGGTTAAGGAAGGGGTTTCAAAAGAGGAGGCAGAAGGCATCAAAGGCCAGCTTGAAGAAGCGGGTGCTACCGTCGAGATCAAATAAAAATGACAGAAACCGGGGGTTCGGCACCCTGTGCTGGGAAGGAATGGGTGCAATGCCTCCGGATTTTTTTTTGGTCTATGCCCTTTTATGGTTGATCGGTAGGGGGGGGGTAAAATGCTCAATTTGACTTCACGTCTTTCGGGGCGAAGACAAAGCGGACATTTTAAAACTGCCACTGTAAATTAAAACTCTGAGGAGAAACCATGCTGGAAAAAAACGAAATCAGCAGGCGCCCAAGAAGAAGTTTCGGCAAAATCGAGAAAATTATAGAAATCCCAAGTTTACTTGAGATGCAAAAAAGCTCCTATGATTTGTTTCTGCAAAAGGATATCCCCGCTGGGGAGCGCAGAGATGTCGGACTGCAGGGTGCGTTCAAGAGTGTCTTCCCTATCCATGATTTTGGCAAGACGGCCTCTCTGGAATTTGTCAAATACGGCTTTGAAGAGGTGAGATACGATGAAGAGGACTGTCTGAACAAAGGGATGACCTATGAGGCTCCCATACGAGTGAC
>JAFDJF010000295.1 GCA_019307645.1 Deltaproteobacteria bacterium | reverse complement strand
TGAAATCAAAAAAGACCCCGAATACAAGAGCATTAGGGTAGTGCTGCTAACAGCTGTGGCGTCGGCCGTAACATCCACCAAATATACGCATCGGGGGGGTCGTACAACACTGGCTGATGAATATATCCAGAAGCCCATTGATCTGGATAGTCTCATGGAAATCGTGAAGGACTATGCAAAGGAGTCATAATATTTACGCTGGGATCTCACATTGTTCTGGAATACATAAGCTATATTTAACAACATCTGGGCAACTAAATAAATCAGAAAAATTTCGACGTTACGGTTTTTCGGGAAGTTACCCCCATTCAAACAGCTTACAGGCAATCAAGTCTGTGATGATTCTTGTGTTTGAAGACCTGTCATTAACATGACACTGTGATATCAGATCCATATACATGAATACGCAAAACTTTGATACCTTATATATTCTTCTCCCCCTGATGATGTTTCCCAGTAGTTATATCCTGAGACAAAAATATTCTCAAGTTTACGATATGAGCCCGAACCGGAACCTGACCCGCTGGAAGCCCGGGCCCGCAGGGTGCGCCCGCGCCCAAGAAACGGGGCAAGGCCAAAGTGTCAGCATGGATAAACAATAATCCTTGACCATTTATTTTTACAGGTCTTTGCAATCTACAGTGACGGCTAGAATGGACAAAATAAAGATCGAGGGCATCAAACTGAGTGAGGAACTTGTCGCTGTCAACTTTCGAATTCCCTCCACTGCAGAGGATTCGATATCTCATTTTTGCCAAACGCTAGCCGGCAACCAGGTCAATCTGGTTTTTTTCTCCAAAACAGGTATAGGTGATGACACTCAGATATCCCTGTGTGCGGCCATAAATGATCAGGTTCAGGTTAGGGAGGCTATAGCAGCAGAACCCGGTGTGGCATCCCGTGCTGAATTCATTTCTCCTGCGGGCTTGATTTCTATATTTCATCATCAATTCAGTCTGAAAATGTTGGGGCTGGTTCTGGGCATTTTTGGCAGAATTCCACTGCCCCTGTATGGGTCAGCGTCATCTCTGTCGCGCGGTCGAAGCCATACGGGAACATCTAGAGGTTCCTTCTGATCAAATCTATCTCAGACCGGAAACGCGTGTCATACAAGGTCAGGAAATCAAGAAAGAATGAACGCATAACAGCCCAAGAAAACCTCTATCTGTCATTTTCCGATTCATCGGAGAATCCAGTCATATCAACTGGTTCCAGATTGTCTGGACTCCCCGATGAATCGGGATCTTCGACCGGTTACAATTTATCCCGCATCAACGTGCGGGCCTGAGCGACGACTTTTTACGAGGTTATCAAGATTGGAAACCATTGCCGTCTACTGGGAACCCAAGATAAAGACGTATGGTTTTAAGGATGTTCCGGATCTGTCTTTGCTGGTGATTGAATTTCAATCGGGACAATTGCCGGAATGGGGTTTAGTCCTTTATGAAATGGGTGATTCCGAATTCCGTTTTGAACTGGTATTAACCCAGTTAAAGGCAGAAAATGTCCTGCAACTATACCTCCTGTTCGAGCGGAAGTGGGAGGAACGCCTTATAAAACATATCAATCAAGTTGTTAGAAAAGATGGCGGGGAAACCTTTCGCATCATTTCCCCTGTGGAATTGCTCTACTTTTTTGGCCCCCACTTTGGTGAAAGATACGGAATAGCAGATTCTGTATTTAAGACTCTGACCCCTGAGGCTATCCCCGTACTGGTGGCATCCTTCTCGGGCTCAATCGTTTATCTGATTCTGCCTGAAGGTATGGCAAAAAAGGCCAAAGTTCTGTTAACTGAAACGTTCAATGTGCCTTAACCCTAACGTTGCACCATGACGGGATCAGCCAAAAGCTAAAATCCGGGTCTCTATAGACGGCTATATGGAGGGAAGGCATCCGTGTCCGCTAAAAAAGATATTCTACCCGAAGAAATGGATTGGAGAGTAAGGGTCTTTGACTCACTTTCGTTTCCAACACTTATCCTGCGTCCAGACAAAGTCATCATGCATGCGAACCAGATCTTTCTGGAAACCTATAAGGAACATCAACAGATCGTCGGGAAAAAATGCCATGAGCTCTGGTATAATACGGACGAGCCCTGCCCCCCGGATAAATGTCCTCTTGAAAAGGTTATTAAAACAAAAAGTGGGAGTTCCATCCTGAAACAGGAGCGCAGTGAAAATGGGGATGAAAGATGGGAGGATCGTGTTTTTTCTTCGATCCTGGATGATGAAGGCGAAGTCATGTATATCATGGAGAGCATTCGTGATGTTACATTACTCAAAACCCTGGAGGAGGAGTTAGAAGAAACCAGGAAATTTAATAAAAATGTCATACAAAGTTCCGCCAGCCCGATCGTAGTAGCAAACCGAAAAGGAAAGGTCCTGGTCATGAACCCGGCTGCGGAGGACCTTTTCGGGTATTCACTGGAGGAGTATCAATCGAATATCTCTGTCGAAGATGTTTACCCACCCGGAATGGCCCGAGAGATTATGCAGAAACTCAGGGATGACACCGTTGGCGGGAAAGGCAAGTTGCCCCTGACTAAGTTTTCTATCATTAATTCCAAGGGGGAGGAGATCCCTACGGAAATGACGGCCGCCATTCTCTATGAAAACGACCAGGAAGTCGCCAGTATGGGCATTTATAACGATCTCAGAGAAAAAATGGCCGTGGAAAAAAAATTGAAAGAGACCCAGGTCCAGCTGGCCCAGTCGGAAAAAATGGCTTCAATGGGCCAGTTGGCAGCAGGCGTGGCGCATGAGATCAATAATCCCCTGGGAGGAATTTTACTCTACGCCAATTTGCTCTTAGAAAGCCTGGATGAAAACGATGCCATGCGTGAGGATCTAGGGTATGTGATAGAAGATGCGAACCGCTGCAAAGATATTGTGAAAAATCTTTTGGCCTACAGCCGTCAAACAAACCCGACAAATAAAATCATACAGCTTAATGACATTGTAAATCAAGGTCTGGCGCTTATGCGGGATCCAAAGCTCTTCAATAATGTCACAATCGAAAAAGAATTATCCGACCAAATGATGCTGGTCAGTTCAGATCAGAAACATCTTAGCCAGGTAGTTATAAACCTGGTCATGAATGCCGTCGCCGCCATGGAGAACGGTGGCACGCTGACACTGCGCACTTACCGTGACAAGCCCACTAAAAAGGTCTATCTGGAAGTTACGGATACAGGTTGCGGCATTCCGGAAGAAAATGTCGCCAAGGTGTTTGATCCCTTCTTTTCTACAAAAGAACAGGGAAAGGGAACCGGCTTGGGTTTAAGTACTGTATATGGGATCGTAAAAGAAAACGGAGGGAATATATCAGTCAAGGAGACAAGTTCCGAAGGGACAACCTTTCTTTTAGAACTTCCACTATACGTGCCTTCTGACGGCGGTGAGACTGGATAAAGTCGTATATTTGCTTACACCAGGAGAAATCCACAATCATGAAAGAAAAGAAAATACCTGACTTATGGTTTATACCTAAGGTTTTGGTAATCGATGACGAAAAACGTATTCGGAACGGTTGTCAAAAGACTTTGAAATTGGAAGGTTTTGAAGTGGCCACGATCGAAAGTGGGACTCTCGGCCTTGAAATTATTGAAAAGGAACATTTTGATATTATTCTGTTGGACCTGATGATGCCCGGCTTGTCCGGCATGGAGGTTTTGGCGCGCGTCAAGGCCCTTCATCCTGAGACAATTGTTATTGTCATCAGCGGATATGCCACGCTTGAACACGCCATAGAGGCAATGAAAAAAGGGGCTTTTGATTTTATAGCAAAGCCCTTTTCTCCCGAGGAGCTCAGGAGCGTGGTGTCCAAAGCCATCCAATTCATTCGCACACTTGAAGACATTGTCACTGAAAATTCCAGGATGCGAGTCCTGATCAATCAACTTTCCGGAGGGGTCATGGCCACCGATGCCCAGAAGAACGTTGCATTGGCCAATCCCGCATTCCTTCGGATGATGAACTATCGCGGCAAAGCAATTGGGCGGCCGGTCACCGAAATTGTTCAAAATAAGAAGCTGAATCAGATGATCGACCAGGCGCTGTCCATGCCCCAAGCCGATTTCGCAGAGCTGACCGCAGAATTGGATCTTGAAGGCAACGGGGGTAAAGAAGAGACTGTATTAGGTGCCCGATGCGCTCCGTTCAGAGATCGGCTCGGCAGAAATCTTGGCACCCTTACGGTGCTGCATGACATCACGGCCCAAAAAAAAATAGACCAACTGAAGTCAGACTTTGTTTCTATGGTAGCCCATGAGATTCGAAGCCCTATGAGCACTGTTCTGGCCCAGCTTAAGGTCGTGCTCGATGGATTGGCAGGCGAGGTGACACAAAAACAACAGGAAATTTTAGGCAGGTCCTCGGAAAAGATAAAGAACCTTGCCCACCTTTCTTCAGAACTCTTGGATCTTGCCAGAATAGAATCGGGTCTGATCACACAGGAGAAAGAACGACTCAACATTCTTGACCTTATTGCGGATCAAGTGAGTTTTTATCAGGCGCTAGCCCATGAAAAAAATATGAGTCTAAATCTAGATCAACCCACTGCATTACCTCCGGTGATAGGAAACAGGTATAACATGGAGGAAGTATTCTCAAATCTTATCAGCAATGCCATAAAATATACACCTGATGGAGGCAGCATAACCGTATCTGCGGCTGCTGAAGAAAAATATCTCTGCATCTCCGTCCGGGACACCGGCTATGGGATTGACGAGGAGGATTTGGATCAGATTTTTGACAGATTTTATCGTGTCAAAAATGACATCACCAGAACCATTACCGGAACTGGTCTTGGACTGGCCATTGTCAAGAGTATTGTGAAAGCACACAACGGTATGGTGCGCGTTGAAAGCAAGCCGGATCATGGGAGCACATTCTATGTTTATATTCCCATAGCAAATGCCTAAATTCGGAGGATATTTTCTACAAACGTGATTGATTGCCGCAATAAGGGCCGCTTGTTCGTAACTTCCTTTATTCGGAAAATGAGGTCACACGAGACAGTTGACGGCAATCTCAATTCGGGCCATTTCAGCAGCTAATGTTACCCCCCCCCTCTTCCCCTAAGGCTCAGCACGGGCACCGGACAGTGCCTGAACATCTTTTCCGCAGTGGATCCAAATAACACGTTAGCCAGATTGGTTCGTCCCTTTGATCCCATAACCACCAGATCGGCGCCCTCCTCCTTGACGGCCTCGACCAATTCCATAAACGGCATTCCTATCCGGAAGACCGTCTTCACTTCAAGGTCCTTGCAGTCAGCTTGTGCTAACAGTTCCTGGGTCTTTAGAACACGCTTTTCTTTTTCCCTCGAAGTATATTCATCCATATCAATGCTACTGTCAGCCTGGACGACTTCCCTCATTGCCGTAATGTCCCGTTGATTGACCACATTGGCAACGATCAACTGAGCACCTAAAGAATTAGCCAGGGCAGCAGCATATTTAAGGGTATCATCTGAATATTCCGAAAAATCAACCGCAACCATAATCTTTTTTATCTGTTCCATCATTCACCTCCTTTAGTCTTGGGAACGTCCATAAGGAACTAAAGAACTCTGAATGCTTTTTAGTTTCTTAGTTTTTTATGGGGTGTCCCCTTACCCGTTTTACACATTTACTAAT
>JAFDJF010000294.1 GCA_019307645.1 Deltaproteobacteria bacterium | reverse complement strand
GCACAACATTATAAGGAAGGGCCTGTCCAGATTGGACAAATTGCAAAACGTCAGGACATTTCGGTTAAGTATCTTGAACAGCTCATAATTCCGTTGAAAAAGGCCAACTTCATCAAAAGCACCAGGGGACCCAAAGGCGGACATATGCTTGCAAAATCCCCCAAAGAGATTACTATTGGGCAAATTGTTGAGGTTCTCGAAGGTGGCATTGACCTCACCGTCTGCGTTGGAGATACGGATGTGTGCGAAAAATCTGCAGAGTGTCTGATCCGCGACACATGGAGAGAAGCGACAAAAGCGATGTATGGAAAACTGAATGCCGTATCGTTATGGAAAATTATCAAATCGAAAAAACACTGTTAGGAGTAGCCGGGAGGCTGTCCGAAAATAGCACTTTTTTCCTCATTTCTGAATGGACACGCTTAAAAAAAGCCCCTGCAATTCAATGGTTGTGCCTATCAGGTAAAAACCGAAAAACAAAAGACTTTACGCTATCCCTTGGACGCGTAAGGAGTTAATGAAAATGATATTCACTGTGCTTCTTTATGTCTCCCTTGGAATCTTCAGCATCGGCCTCATTTACAAGGTCTCTACCTGGTTCACCCGGAAAATAGGAATCTCAGCTGATGATATCGCAGTTTCAACAAGAGTTTTTACTGCCGTCAAGGGTACGTTGGGAGTTGTTTTCAGCCCAAAAATCCTGACACTTCTCAAGGTGTTCATCCTTGATGTATTGTTCCAGAGGAAGATCTTTGAGGTAGACCTTCTTCGCTGGGTGATGCACATGCTGATATTTTATGGGTTCATGCTTCTTCTTTTGATGCATGCCCTGGATTCTTTTATTTCTGAATCCTTGTTCAGCAATTACTATTCAACGCTCAATCCTTTCATGTTCATTAGAGACCTGTCGGCCTTATTGGTAATCGCAGGGATTGCAATTGCCATGTATCGGCGATTTATCCTGAAGATACCGCGGCTCAAGACCAGCGCCATGGATCATTATGCTATCATGATTGTCGCTGTCATCATGATTTCCGGTATATTTCTGGAGGGGACAAAAATTATGTCCCATACAGCGTTTCAGGACATGGTGGATGAATATGGAGATCTTGATGACGAAGAGGAAATGCTGGCCCTTGAAAGCTTCTGGATTGCCGATTTCGGGGTTGTCTCACCGAATGTAAAAGCCCCGTTTGATCGTGACGTCCTGGCTCAAGGCAAAGAGCTCCACGAGATGACCTGTGTTGATTGCCATTCCTCACCAAAATGGGCCTTTACAGGGTATGCCACGGCCAAGATCCTCAGCCCTGTGGCTTTGGCTTTGGACCGGATTGGAAGCACTGAAATCCTTTGGTATATCCATATTATTGCCTGTTTTTTAGGGCTGGCCTACCTGCCTTTCAGCAAGATGTTCCACATAATTGCCAGTCCGATTAGCCTTCTCACCAATGCTGTCATGGACAGCGAAAAATCAGATCCGGCAAATATAGCCACAAGACAAATCATGGAACTGGATGCCTGTACCCACTGTGGGACCTGTACCACATACTGTTCCGTTGGTGTTACCTTCGAACTGTTTCAAAATATAAACATTCTACCATCCGAAAAAATTGCCTCAGTAAAGGCCCTTGCAGCAGGCAAAAAACTCAGTGGACAGGAAATCAAAAAGATTCAGGAAGGCCTTTATCTTTGCACCAATTGCCACCGATGTACCGACGTCTGTCCTGTTGGTATCAATCTTCAGGAGCTGTGGTTTAATGTAAGAGAAAAATTACTCCGGAAGGGATACCCGGAATTCCTAACGCTCAGTCTTCTTTCTTTCTACCGGGGGCTGAGGAAGGATGTTTTGGCGCAAGAACAGTATGAAAAACCTGTGAATTCAACCTGGAAGGCCCTTGAAGATGATTTCAAACCAGTTGATGTGCCGGGAAGCCTCGATTCGCCCACACAAACAGGCGTCCTGGCAAAGAGAAGTTTGACGACGTCAGCCCAGGGAGATACCTTCTCCCACTGCTTTACCTGTACGACCTGCTCAACGGTCTGCCCCGTGGCAAACAACTATGAAAACGATCTGAATATTCTGGGGATGGTACCCCATCAGATAATGCATGCTGCTATTCTTGGCATCCCTGATCCGATTTTTCGCTCAAATATGCTATGGAGCTGTCTCGGCTGTTATGAGTGCCAGCAGCATTGTCCACAAGGGGTTCGTGTTACAGACGTTTTCTATGAGCTAAAGAATCTTGCTATTGAACATGCAAAAAAGACATCCCCATAAACAATGGAGAAAGAACCATGAAATTTGCGCTGTTTCGATGTTGCGTTACTTCTGTTTATCTGAAGCAGTATGAATCATCTACAGATGCGGTATTGGCAAAGCTTGGTGTGGAACTGGTTGATATACCGGAATTCAATTGCTGTGGGTACCCATTAAAAAACTACGACTTCAAGGCCTATGTGCTTTCCTCTGCCAGAAACCTTTGTCTGGCTGAAAAACGAAACCTGAACATCATGACCCTCTGTAACTGCTGCTATGGCAGCCTGAAAGATGCGGACCATCTTTTGAGAGAAGATCCTTCACTCAGAAAAGAGATTAATGCCACACTTCAAAAAGAAGGCCTGAATTATGACGGGAGGGTTGAAATAAGGCATCTCCTTGATATTTTTCACAAAGACGTCGGCATCGACCAGATCAGTCAACGTATATCCAAGACATTTGAAGGGCCCAAAATCGCAACCCATTATGGTTGCCACATTTTACGTCCCAGGCAGGTCGTCCAATTTGATGATCCGGAGGAGCCCACAATCTTTGATACGCTGGTTGAAGTCACCGGAGCAGAAAGTGTAGACTGGAAGGATAAAGTAAAATGTTGCGGTGCGCCCGTATGGGGAATAAATGATGATCTGTCTATGGATTTGATTGAAAAGAAAATAACAGATGCCAGACAATCCGGTGCAGAATATCTATGTGTTTCCTGCGCCTATTGCCAGCTTCAATTCGACAGGGTCCAAAAAATGCTTAATGAGAAACGCAACAAAACGGATTGTCTCCCCTCTATTCTCTATACTCAGCTTCTCGGATTGTGCCTCGGAGTTGATGCGGAAATCCTGGGAATACATCAGAATGAATTGAGCATCAGCGGAATAATTGACTATCTCTCGTAGCAGGTATGAAACAACCCTAAGGTCTCGCGGGGTATTAACTTCGCGGGCCAGGTTAAAATCGAATAACGAATATCGATTACATGAACTCCGAATGACGAAGGAAGGAGTTTTTGTCAATTATATGAAATTAACCCTAACATTGCAAAAGTTGAGGGTGACAACATGGAGGGGAAAAGGGTTCAAGACAGCAGGATCATAATGTCGCATGTTATGCTGCCTCAGGATACAAATCCGGCCGGCAATGTACACGGCGGAGTGATAATGAAACACATTGATAATGCGGCCGTTTCCGTTGCTATCCGCCACACGCGAAGCGATGCAGTAACAGCTTCTATTGGCCGGCTTGATTTTTACAAACCTGTTTTTTTGGGAAATATCCTTACTCTTCGGGTAAGTATAAATCTTGTTGGCAGGACATCAATGGAAGTTGGGGTTCGCGCTGAATCCGAGGACCCGTATTCCGGGGAGGTGCGTCATTCTGATTCAGCGTAACTGACCATTGTGACACTGGATGAGAACGGTCGCCCAAAAGAAATTCCGCCCCTGATACTTGAAACCGAAGACGAAATAAGGCGGAATAACGCTGCCAGGGCAAGAAGGAAGGCAAGGTTTGCAGAAAAAACGAAAGAAGAGGAAAAACGACGTATCTTTGATGGCTTTAAATAAAAATGAAGGCCTGATTTCACCGTGGGAGATATCAGATGACTGATGACATAGACCCAAAACTTGAAGCGCTGGTTGAAGCGGGTTACGAGTGCAGCCAGATCCTGGTTGCCATGGGTCTTCATAAGCAGGGAAAAACCAATTGGGATCTTATAAGAAGCGTCGAGGGCCTTAAAGGAGGCCTGGGATATTCGGGGAAATTATGCGGCGCCCTGTCCGGCGGGGTGTGCCTGTTGAGCCTGTACGCAGGCCGCGGTCCGGAGGATGAAGAACCGAATTCACAACTTGACCCCATGATCCTGGAACTTGTTGAGTGGTTTGAAGAGACAATAGGGAAGGAATATGGCGGGATTGATTGCGATCAAATTACCACATCATGTCTTGACAACGAGGAATTGTCTATGACATGCATCCCCATCGTTGTAAAAATCTCTGATAAAGTAGAGGAAATTCTCAAGGCCCGTGGGTTTGATATGTCAAAAGGTCGAGAGTAAGACAGGGCTGTGGGGTTCTGATACCTTGGGATTATTTCGCTTCCCTGAAAAAAATTAGACGGGATGTAACTGTTTAGGTCTTTACCAATAATGCTTGTCGAACCGTGGGGATCTCTTTTTAGATGCCCGCATCACAACTGACATCCGCTATTATGCCCGCCAAACCTGGATTTTAAGCAACGTAAAGGCAGAGAAGGGCAACTTGGAGCGGAAGACGCGTTTTGTCGGCCCCTTAAAACAAATTGCGTATCAAGCTGCCGTCATTTTGGAATGGCTCACAAATATGCGG
>JAFDJF010000293.1 GCA_019307645.1 Deltaproteobacteria bacterium | reverse complement strand
TTCCATGGCCACGACCACAGTATCTTCTGACTGGGCCACAGGGACAAAGTTATTGTTCTTGAGAAAATTCACCTTGAGGCCTTTCAACAATTGGCCGGGAATAACCATTTTGTCGTCGTACGGGATGAAACGGGCCCGGTAAAACTCAGACAGGGATTTGCCGATATCATCCTTTAACACATGAAAATCCGCCATAAGGACCGCTTCTACGGACGTCTTCTTTTTTCTTGCCCGGGTCATGGCCTCGACCAATTCATCATGGCTGATAATGTTCTGGCCCACAAGAAGGTCAAAACGTGTAGATTTGGTCTTTTCAGCGACTTTTTTATTCTTGAAAAAGGCGGCCCCCAGGACCGTCGCGATATCCAGGACCGATGACTGGTCTGCCTCTGTAAAACGCTGACCGGTCCTCTTGTTGATCAGCTGTATTACACCCTGGACAAACTTATTGTGAACGATGGGAGCTGCAAGGACTTGGGTTGTTTTATAGCCCGTTAGCTGATCCCAGCTCTTGTCGAATTTTAACTGAGGGTCGATCCGCTTGAGTTCATCCTGATCAGACACATCAAGGATGTTCACAACCTTCCCTGATGCTGCGCTGTACCCGGAAATGCTGCCATTGTTGATGGGGACCCTTATCTCGCTGACTTCATCACCGGTCTTCAACCTTGATACGATCTCCGTTTTGATGCTGTCAACCACATAGATAGTAATTCTGTCCGCATCAAAAAGGCCCAGAATTTCCCCTTGAAGGTTCAGCAGAATATCATCCGTATCCCTGGCGGAATGTATCTTGTTGGTAATGTTATTCAGCCTCTTCTGATATTCGAGCTGCTCTTGAAGCGTGTTTTTTTTCTCAGAAGAATTACCGATTTTTTCAGCTGTAGAATCCATGATATTACTAATATGAGAAGAAAGGATAATGCCTCAAGTGAGGCCACAAGTATGTTTCACCCAATGGGTGAAAGAAGCAACTCGACGATTTATGGAATATTTCGTTGGATGTCAAGTGGTTATAGCTTTTTAAACTTTGAACCTTGAACCCTGAACCTGTGTAGTACAAATATTTTACAGAATATGCAACCCATTTAATGTTTGTGAATCCTGTCACTTTAAACTATAAGGTCGAAGACAAATTTGAAAGCCCCGTGCCGGACACAAAGGGCACACTGTTCAGGACAGGATAGTTGACAATGAAACAACAATAATGCCAGGCAGTTGTACCTTTAGCAGCCGATTGCCTGCAACCGAAATTTATCCAGCCCGTTGGGAAATACCCGGTTCTTCGTGGAGTCATCATGTTAGTTGACAGTCATGCACATCTGGATATTCGAGATTTTGATAATGACCGCACAGACGTCATTGACAGAGCCGTAAGCGGCGGTCTCACCAATATAATTACAATAGGGATAGATGTCGGCAGTTCGCTCAGGGCACTGGAACTTGCCAGGAAACACGCGTTTATTTATGCATCCGTTGGTCTTCATCCTCACAACGCAAATACGTTCGATTCTCAGGAATTAGACAGCCTGGCCCAAATTGCATCAGACAGTAAAATAGTGGCCTGGGGAGAGATCGGGCTTGATTTTTACCGGCGTTATTCTCCCAGGGATGATCAGTTGAGGTCGTTTCAGCAGCAACTTGAAACGGCCAATGACCTGGACCTGCCGGTTATCATCCATGATCGCGACGCCCATGACGATGTGTTTAAAATTTTAAAAAAAATGGGAAAAGGCGAGAAAAAAGGAGTCATCCATTGTTATTCCGGGGATCAGGATCTGGCCGCAGCCTTTATTGAGTTGGGGTATTACATATCCATTCCAGGCACGGTTACCTATAAAAAGGCATCCCATGTGAGAGATGTGGCATCCAGCATCCCGATGGAACGTATGCTTATTGAAACCGATGCCCCTTTTCTTACTCCTGTGCCTAAACGAGGAAAACGAAATGAGCCCCTGTTCGTCACCTATACAGCACAGGAAATTGCCCGTTTGAGAAACATTAAATTCGAAGAAGTGGCCCGAAAAACTGCAGAAAATGCGCAAACTCTTTTTGGCCTGCCGTAATCATATGAGCTATCCTTTCATTGAAAAAAAGAATCCCCTGATCCTTGCATCCGCATCTCCCCGCAGAAAGAGCCTGCTGACTCAGGTCGGACTTCCTTTTCGGTCAGAGACAAGTCACGTGAACGAGGAAGGCCCCTGCAGAGATCCGGCACAGGCAGCATGCCGCCTGGCCGAAAAAAAGGCCAGGGAGGTTTATTCCAGGATCGGAGGATCCTGGGTTCTCGGGGCAGATACCATTGTGGTTATAGACAGGACCCGTTCCCAAGTCCCGGAAGCACACATTGAAAGCCCCGGCACGATATTCGGGAAGCCAACGGACAAAAAGGACGCATGCCACATGCTTCGCCTCCTGAGCGGGAGAGAACACAACGTGATAACCGGGTTCTGCATCCTGGATCCTTCCGGCGAAACAGCCCACTCAGAAGCCGTCAGCACCCGGGTTCATATCAAGGCGCTCTCTGATCCGGAAATAGACGCCTATGTCAACACGAAGGAACCCTTTGGCAAAGCCGGGAGCTACGCCATACAGGGAATCGGTTCTTTTATGGTCAAAAGCATTTCAGGCTCATATGCAAACGTGGTTGGGTTGCCATTATTCGCCTTAATAAAAGCGCTTGTTGCGGTGGGGGCCATTGAAAGCTTTCCGCTGTCAACATAATCAGGGAAACGATGTTGATGCCTCATCCAAGGCTTCGGTCTTTTGATTCTGTTTTGATCTCGATGCTTATCTTCTCCGTTATAACGGTTTTGTGCGCCCGCTTTTCCACTGTTTCCGCCCAGGATAATTTGACACCGGTGGAGGATTCAGTCCAGGGAGGGGGTTCGCACCGTTCCGCGGTTATATATGTCATTCCTTCTGTTAACTACAAGATGATCCATGTCCCACCCCGAACCTTCCTAATGGGGAGTCCGTCCACTGAAAAAGGCCGATACGATGACGAAGAACAACACCCGGTCACCCTGACGAACGGTTTCTATATAGGCGTTACGGAGGTGACCCAGGGGCAATGGAAAAAAATAATGGGCAACAATCCCTCACACTTTAAGGAATGCGGCGATAATTGTCCGGTTGAGCAGGTTACCTGGAGTATGTGTCGGGAGTTTATCATGACACTCAACAGGAAAGAAAAAACCCGCAGATACCGGTTGCCTACAGAGGCGGAGTGGGAATACGCCTGCCGCGCCGGCAGCAGTTTGGCATTCGCAAATGGCGACATAACAGAGATAAAATGCGGCCATGATCCCAATCTTGACAAAATCGGATGGTACTGCGGGAACACAGGGGTAAAAACTCAAGAGGTCGCGAAAAAAATCCCCAACCCCTGGGGGCTGTATGATATGCATGGAAATGCCTGGGAATGGTGCCAGGACCGGTATGATCGATACCGTCCAGGTCATACTGTCGACCCTGAAGGGCCTGATTCCGGAGCGTCCCGGATTTTTCGGGGTGGAGGCTGGGGCCTCAGCTCCCGCACGTGCCGCTCAGCCTTTCGCGACAAATATGATCCAACACTAAAATGCAGATTCCTCGGTTTTCGCCTGGTCCGTGAGGCCCGGAACCCTTAGTACGGCAGCTTTGGCCAATTCCTCTGCCGACTGATCTCTGCCAAAATCACACCACCTGCCACAGCCACATTGAGTGACTCTGCACGACCTGAAACCGGGATACTCACCACATGGTCGCACTGTTTTCGCACAGACCGGCTTAACCCTCGCTGCTCATTGCCGAGGACCAGGACCACGTCTCTATTCCAGTCAAATTCGTAGATAGCGCTCTGGCTTTCACCGGATGCACCTATTATCCAGAATCCTCTTTTTTTCAGCAGATCCAGAGCCCTCCCCATGTTAACAACCCTGGCAATAGGAAGATGCACGTGTGCCCCGGAGGACCGCTTGAGAACCTTGGCGGAAATGCCGGCAGAGCGGTCTTTGGGTATGACCAGCCCATGGGCCCCGAAGAAGACCGCTGTTCTGATGATCGCCCCCAGATTCCCCTCGTCCGTGATATGATCAAGAGCAACCAGAAGCGCCTGTTTTTTTGGATGGACAGCGGCCAGGTGGTCAAGTTCAACGTAGGTGAATTCTTCTACTAACGCCGCGATGCCCTGATGAGATATTCCGGGCAGAAGGCGAGTCAGAGCTGTATTATCTTTGACAATGACAGGGATATCCCTTTCCTTCGCAATTTGAAGGATCTCCCTTGTCCGGGAAGGCCTTTTTCTTTCTACGACCCAAACCTCTCTAATCTGAGATTTTCCATGAATCAAGGCCTCCCGCACAGCATGGAAACCTGGGATCAAGTTGTGGGTCTTTTCCTGGATGAGATGACTCCGGGTTGCGTTGGTAATCAGTGGTCAGTGACCTGGGTTCAGGGTTTGCCGCTTTGCGCTCGTCAATCTTGAACCGTAAACCTGGCTTAGAATTATGGAAAAGAAACGCCAAACAATTCTCTGATTTTTTGCGCCTGACGAGTGGTTCGGCATCGCTCCGAGGTGACGATGGACCGGGCATCTCCTATAGCCGTTTCCAGATCATCATTGATGATA
>JAFDJF010000292.1 GCA_019307645.1 Deltaproteobacteria bacterium | reverse complement strand
GAGATCGGCAGCGGAAATGGCCCGGTCCACCACTTTTATGAGTTCTGGTAGATAAAAACGGTATGAGGTATAGGGTGTACGGTAAAAGGTATGGAATGTGCTGCAATGGACACGGGATATACGATTTACCTCGTCCGTTAAACCTTATAACTTCCTCGAAAAGCATATCAATTTTCTATACGCTCTCTATCCCATGTCTGAATGGACTATAATTGAGGAATTGCGCTTCAAGGTTTATCAATGGCGAAAAACACAGAAGACAGGGTATCCTTTATCAGTCTGGGGTGTGCCAAAAACCTGGTGGACAGTGAACACATGCTGGGCATTCTCAAATCAAAGGGCTTTGAGCTTGCAGAAAACATTGATGAGGCCGGAATTGCTGTGATCAACACCTGCGGTTTTATTCAGACTGCCGTGGAAGAGGCCATTGATACGATTCTTCAAACAGCAGACCTGAAAAAACAAGGCACCCTGAAGAGACTCGTGGTGACCGGGTGTTTTGTCCAGCGATATGGCTATAAGCTGGTCAGAGAGTTTCCTGAGGTGGACGGTTGGCTGGGCACGGGAGAGATCTACAGGATAGCGGATGTCATAATGGCACGGGAATCGGATGCCGCCGCTCCTTTTTTCATAAGCAGGCCTACTTATATGGCAGATCACTCTGTTCCAAGGGTTCAGACAACGCCATTTTTCAGCGCCTATCTAAGGATTGCCGAAGGGTGCTCTCACAGATGTTCTTACTGCATTATCCCCGGTCTGAGGGGGCCGTTGCGAAGTCGAAGCGTGGAATCGCTGGTGGCGGAAGCAGAGGAGATGGTGGATCGGGGAGTAAAAGAGATCAACCTTATTGCCCAGGATGTTACCATGTATGGCAGGGATTTTAGTCAACGCGTATGCCTGGAAGATTTGATTGAAGAACTTGTTGACATAAAGGATATTCAGTGGATCCGATTGTTGTATTGCCATCCGTATGGTATAAAAGACCGGCTTCTTGAACTTATGGATACTGAAGAATCAATTTGCCCCTATCTTGACCTGCCTCAGCAGCATGTCAGTGAAAAAATCCTCAAGGCCATGGGAAGATATTCCGGCGGAGAGACCCCATTGGAGTTGATAGCGCGGATAAGGTCAACGAAACGAAGGATGAGCCTGAGAACGACCTTGATGGTGGGTTTTCCTGGAGAAACAGATGCGATGTTTGACGAACTCTGCGATTTTGTGAAAGCGGCCCGGTTTGATCATCTGGGGGTGTTTGCCTTCAGCCCGGAGAAGGGCACACCGGCTGCCCGACTCAAACCCACAGTTGAGCGTGAAGCGGCAGAGCAGAGGCAGTCCCATATCATGGCCCTGCAGTACCATATCTCAGAAGAACTGAATCAACAAATCGTGGGGCATATGGTCCCGGTATTGATCGAGGGCCAGAGCCCTGAAACAGATCTGTTGCTGAAAGGGAGAACAGCGACTATGGCGCCTGACGTGGATGCGCAGGTGCTGATAAATAAGGGGGAAGGGGTGATTGGGGAGATCATGCCCGTGAGAATCAGAGAAGCCTATGCGTATGATATTATAGGCGAGATTGTCAGGTGAAGGGTACACGAACTCTTAAATCTTACGCACAAAGGAGTTAAACACATGTCAGAAAAAACCGAAAAAAATCTTGCTTACGCATTTGCTGCTGAGTCAAAGGCTGCGACCCGAAACGCAGCGTTTGCCCAAAAAGCTGAAAAAGACGGTTTTCCTCAGATTGCCCATCTCTTCAGGGCCATATCAGATGCTGAATCGGTTCATGCAAGACGATTCCTGAATTTGATGAGAGGAAAAATCGGACCGACCGAGGAAAACCTTGAGGCAGCTTTCAATAATGAAATTAAAGCCAATGCCGACGAATATCCCGGACTCATCGCGGCGGCCACTGAAGAAGGCGTGGAAGCTGTTGTACGGGCGTTTTCCCATGCAAGAGATGTTGAAACCGGACACGCCGAGCTTTATAAAAAGGCGATGAATGCGATGCTTGGTGACCGCGAGGTTGGCTATTATGTATGCCAGGTGTGTGGTTATGTCAGCGAGGGATCGGCGCCGGAAAAATGCCCGGTCTGCGGCGCAGTAGAGGGGAAATTCAAGAAGGTGGATTAATGGGCCGACAGCCGGGTTCTGGTTGTCAGATGCTGATTTTCAGTAGATCGCTGCCCAGGATGAGTTTCCCCTGGTACGTCTTGCGGCACTGAGCCTCTATGTCCGTTACCAGGCACTCGGGATAAAAATGTATGAGAAGCAATTGACTGACATTCGCCATGTGGGCAATGATACCTGCCTGTGAAGGCGTCAGGTGCCCCTCAACTTCATGCCCATCCGGAAAAGAGCTTTCCAGGACCAGCAGATCCGCCCCCCGGGCCAGATCCACAACCTCGTCACAGAACCCCGTATCTCCGGAATAGACGATACTTTTTCCGTCCGGGGTTTCCACTCGATAGGCAAGGCTGTGTGGCGTGTGGTTTGTTGGGCCTGTGGTAATGCTGAAGCCGTCATAGTCCTTTTGTGACGCTTCACCGGTTTCAATCTCCTCGATTTTCATGATATCTGAAGGAAGGGTCAGCCAATTGTGGTAAGTCTCTTGAAGACTGCTGACAAGTTTACTCAGACCTCTGGGGCCGGTAACAACAAAGGGTTTTCTCCTTTTGAGTACGGACGGGGTCCTGCTCGCAAACAGAAAATGAATCAGATCCGCTGTGTGATCCGGGTGGAAGTGGGTGATGAATATCTGCTCGATTGTTTCATAGTCCAGCCCCGCCTTTGTAAGCTGGCGGAGAGTCCCCGGTCCCATATCAAAGATGATTGGGGCACTATCCACGATCAAGGCCAGTGACGGTGAGGCCCTGTTCTCTATGGGGATGCTGGTGCCTGAACCCAGGATGATTAGTTGCATGGATAAATAAGGTATAGAGCCAAGTGTATAAGATTTAATTAAACTCAGAAATCCAAGTCCTCTGGGCGTGGATTCTTTAAAAATTGCCTTACACCTTATACCCTAAACCTTAACAATTAAAAAGCCCACTCTTTTTCAAGAGTGGGCTTTATTGTTTTCAATCAGGTCAGCTCAGGGCCTGAAACCTTGCGTGTTACTTGTCCAGTGACCGGTAGTATTCGATAAGTATATCGGCTACTTCCGGACGAGAAAACTCCTTGGGTGGTTTCTCGCCGGCGCCAAGCATTTCGCGGACCTTGGTTCCGGAAAGAAGTACAAAGTCGTCCTTCGTATGATCTTCTACCCTGCTCATCATGACGACCTTGTTCAGTTTCTTGGACCATGCGGTATGGTCGGCTCTGTAAATATCAATCTCCAGATCGTCCTTGGAAATATCATCAAAGATGGTCTGTGCATCGAAAGGACCATAGTAGTCGCCTACGCCTGCATGGTCGCGACCCACGATCAGGTGTGTGCAGCCGCAGTTTTGACGGAATACGGCATGAAGCACGGCCTCACGCGGTCCGGCATACAGCATGTCAAAACCATATCCTGTAACGAGCACGGTGTTGGGCTCAAAGTATACTTCAGCCATTTTGCGGATACAGTTGTCACGAACGTCGGCGGGAATATCGCCTGCTTTCAGTTTTCCGAGCAGCATGTGGACGAGGATGCCGTCGGCCTTTTCATCGTTATAGGCCATGCGGCAGAGCTCTTCATGGGCCAGATGCATGGGGTTCCGTGTCTGGAAGGCAACAACCTTTTCCCAGCCCAGTTTGGCCATTTCGTCGCGGATTTCGTATGCAGTTTTAAAGGTTCCGGCGAAATCTTTCTCAAAATAGGAGTAATTGAGGACCTGGATTGGGCCTGAGATGGCAATGTTTCCCACGGTATTGAATGCATTTACCCCGGGGTGATTCATATCATCGGTGGCAAAGATCTTGTCGGTCATGATCTTCATCTGTTCGGCGCTGATTTCCTCAATGGCTTCTACATCCTGGATCGCGATGACCGGATTGCCGTCCACGTTGGGGTCTTTAAGCGCGATTCGTTTTGCGCCCTTGACCGCGGAAGCATCTTCAACCACGTTAAGAACAGGTGTGGGCCAGAACAGACCACTGGTGGTCTTCATGTTTTCGGCTACGCTCATGGCGTCGGCGACATTCATGTAGCCGGTCAAGGGGTTGAAGTAGCCGCCGCCCATCATTACGGCATTGCCTGCAGCGGCAGAGCTTATGACGATTGAAGGCAGGCCTTCTGCTTCTTTGAGCAATTCGGCGCGTTTGGCGTCATCCTGGACATACAAAGGATTCAATGTGTCAGATCCATGTGGTTTAATCATAATTTTCTCCTCTTGTGGATTTATTTAACTTCTTCTTCAGTAAAGGGACAGTCTCCTGAAACGAACCGGTACCTTAATATGAACTTGGAATTAATATCAATTGTTTTTCCCTATGTCAAGACGATATTGTTATTTTTTTCACAAAAGGCATCCGACCCGAAAATCTCTTGCCTTTTCTGCTTTTGGGTAAAACGGAACATTTTGAAACCGACTCTTGATATATTCATTCTTTTGTCATAGAAAGTATGGCAAACCGACCGGGACCGGAACAGGTTGTAAGGGCAATGTCATTAACTTAGCAATTTTGAT
>JAFDJF010000291.1 GCA_019307645.1 Deltaproteobacteria bacterium | reverse complement strand
TGAATGAGAAGGGAAAGTGCTTGAATTTTCTTATGAACGACAAATGCGCCGCAGGTACGGGCCGGGGCATGGAGGTTATTGCAGAAATATTGAAGGTCCCCGTGACGGATATCGGTGATAGGTCATTCGATATTGACGAAGAACCCGAACCTGTCAGTAGCACTTGCGTTGTATTTGCCAAATCTGAGGCAACCGGACTCCTCAAAGACGGCTGGTCAAAGAACAAGGTGTTGGCAGCTTATTGCGCGGCAATGGCTGAAAGGGTTGTTGACCTTCTCAACAGGATCGAGGTTGAAAAAGACTTCGCAATCACGGGCGGAATTGCCAAAAACAAAGGAGTCGTAAAGAGGATTGAGAAACTCATTGGGGTTGAGGCATTGGAGGCAAAAATGGACACTCAGATTGCCGGTGCCGTGGGCGCTGCAATTTACGGCCGAGCCCTTTATAAAAAAGCGAAAAAATAGGCTCTGATGCGATAGATAACCAATCATATGTAGTTGTAATATTTATAAATTAATTGAATTTTCTCAGTTTGGAGGTCTCTTCTATGTTTGAAAAATTTAGTGAAACACTTACAAATCGGCACGAGTATGCCAGAGAGTGGAAAAAGCGGACAGGCGGAAAAGTCGTCGGCTTTTTTTGCAGTTATGCGCCGGAAGAACCGCTTCAGGCAGCCGGCATACTCCCTGTTAGAATCATTGGTGGTCATAAGTCTTCCGACAAGGTCGGAAAGTTCATTGCTCCCAACATCGGATGCTCTTTTTGCAGGGACGCCTTGGGCCGCGGGTTGGAAGGGGACTATGATTATTTGGACGGCATTGTCCAGGGGCAAACCTGTCTGCATACCGGTGAGGCGTTCTGGGTATGGGAAAAGCACCTGCCGGTAGAATTTTCTTACTTTCTTCCTGTGCCTCACAGCACTCAGAATGTGGGTAGAGAGAAATATCTGGCTGTTGAATACGCAAAGTTCAAAAAAGCGTTGGAAGAATGGATCGGAAAAGAGATAACCAACGAAGACCTGGACCGCGGAATAGATACCTACAACACCAACCGTCAGATGATCAGACAGATCTTTGAGTACCGTAAGCAGGACAATCCTCTGGTGACCGGTGCAGAGGCGCTCGACCTGGCACTTAGTGGGCAAATCATGGATCGCAATGAACACAATCAATTGATGAAGGAAGTGCTGGAGAAACTGCCTGACAGACAAATGGACAGGGATCCCGGTACCCGGATCATGATCATCGGCAGCGTGAATACCGACCGCGAGTTCATGGATATGGTGGAGAATCAGTGCAATCTTCCTGCAACTATTGTTATTGACGACACATGCACGGGGATCAGGTATAACTTTAATGACGTGAATGCCCAGGATGACAGATTGATGGCCATTTCGCTGCGTTACAATCACAGGCCCCCATGTCCCAACAAGGACTGGCCCAGAAGGCGGCGGATTCCGTTTATCAAGCACTTGATGAAGGCCTACAACGTGGAGGCAGTCATTTTGTTCAACCACAAGTTCTGCCAGCCGCATCAGCTTGATAATGCTGTTATTGAACGGGAGTTGAAAGCAATGGATATCCCCCAGCTGACCCTGGAATTCGATATCCGGATTCCTATCGGCCAGTTCAGAACACGTGTTGAGGCCATGCTCGAGACAACCATGGATATTATCTAATGGGGATTTTAGGCGTTAATTATTAGGCTTTTTTTGGAGGTAGCTTATGAGCACTCAGGCTAAATATAAGACTGAACCGATGAAGTTGTGGAAAAAGGCAAAAGAATTTAAAACAAACCATTTCAAGGAATATCACGATGCCCATAAAAACGGTAAGCTCCGTTTTCTGGGTTCTACTGCCCTGAGTATTTCCATGTACTCCGGGTTCGAGAACGCGGTTATCATGGGAGCCGAGCCTTTTGCAGCCAACATTGCTTTTTGGAAGGATTTTGGAATGAAGGCTATGGAAAAATGTGAAGCGAAAGGTATGAGCAGGGAGCTGTGCGGATACAGCAAGTGCGTATGGGGCGCTGAATTCATGAACAAAAACGTTCTGCCGGATGGCACGATGCTGGATGAGTGGGG
Organism: Deltaproteobacteria bacterium; assembly: GCA_019307645.1. The sequence goes on along the minus strand of JAFDJF010000291.1, from coordinate 2,536 downwards.
AAAGCCGGATTTCGCTTCTGCCTTTTCACTGGCGCCCTGCCACTGTAAATGGTTTCAGATCTTGTGTGAAAACTCTGATACGCCCATGTATCTGTTCGACCTTCCCAAGGCATATCCTTATAACGATGAAAACTTGGTCGAATACATGACAGGACAGACCCTCGCCTGTATTGAAGAGGCGGAAAAGGCTGTTGGCCAGCCGTTTATTGACGAACTGTTTATCGAGGGCGTGAAAAACGAGATCAAGGCCTATGATATGTGGACTCAAATCATGCTCCTTAACCAGGCAATTCCTGCCCCAATGGACGAAAAGACCATGTTTTCATTTATCGTGCCGAACCTGACACGGCCTTATGACCCGGCAACATATGAATTCATGAAAGAGCTTCGGGATGAAGTGCAGGACAGGGTTGACAGGGGTATTGCCGCTGTGGGCAACGAGCAGTTCAGGCTCATCACGGACGCTATTCCGCCGTGGCCCGCGCTGGAGATTTACCGGTACCTGGAGAGGGAATATGGCGCGGTTGTCGTGGGTTCCCCGTACGTTATCTGCCTGTGCGGATCCTGGAAGTTTGAAAACGATGAAGGCGACCTTGTTCCTACGCCCATGCCTATGGATCTGGGAATGCCCATGAACACCAGAGAAGAGACTGTCAAGGCCCTTTGCTGGTACAGGTCACATTTTTCAACAGAAACGCCTTACAACATCGCCTGCGGCGAGGTCCTGCATGAACTGACATTGAAGATCGCAAAACAGTGGAAGGCTGACGGCGGCACGTTGCATCAGAACCAGGGCTGCACCATGCAGGCGCTGGGAGGTCTCGAAAGCAGGAATGCAGTGGCAGAGGCCGGCATTCCATGTATACTCTATGAGGGTAACGATGCCGATTCCAGAGATATAGACATGACCAACATGAAGAGAAAATTTGATATCTTCTTTGAAGCAAATAACGTTAAGAGATTAACCAAATAGATAGGTGGCAAACAATGGCCTACAGAATTCCTGAAGGTTGTATTTATTGTGGAAACTGTGAAGAAGAGTGCCCTAATGATGCCGTATATGAGGGGGATGACAAGTATGAAATTGATCCTGAAAAATGCACTGAATGTGTAGGTTTTTTTGACGTCCCTCAATGTGCTGCGACCTGCTCTGTTGAGATCCCTGAGCCGGATCCTGATCATCAGGAGACCAAGGAGCAGCTGCTGGAGAAGTTCAAGAAACTTCATCCGGACAAAGAACCGGTGCTTTTTTAGTGAGTGGTGATTCTGTAAAGAGGGATAGGGCTTTCCTCTTTGGATAGATTAATTCAATGTAAACCCTTTTCGAAAGGAGGAGTTTGAATTATGGATGATATAAAAGCAATTGATGTTAACAACTGGCCGACTCAGGTAGAGGGTCTGAATTACGACTACAACAGGTATCAGGAATGGCGGCAGATGGCCGAGACCACATTCAAGCCGATGTTCCCCACAGGCAAGTTCCCTTTCACTCCTGAAGAGCGAAAGGCGTTTTTGGAGAAGATGCCATTTATGTATGGGACCGTGTTTTGTCCCTATGAAACAGTTGACGTGCTGGTTGGGGCCATGGACAAGATGGGATATGAAACCATCTGCCTGTGCGCTTTGAGAATGTGGTCTTACAGAAACACCTATGAATTAATCGTTGATTATAAAGAAGATCATATTAATGAACTCATGAAACAGGCAGGGGACAGGATCATCGGTGTTGCGGGCTACAGCCCTTTCCATATTCCGGAAAGTATTCAGTGGATCAAAAATGCCGTCAATAACTGGGGCTTCAAAATGGTATTTGCCCATCCCATCACCTTTGGTCTGGCGGTCAATGACAAGAAAATGTATCCCCTTTATGGACTTTGTCAGGACCTGGACATCCCCGTATCCATGCAGGTGGGTCACTCCGCTGAACCGCTTCCAAGCTGGGTCGGTCATCCCATAAACATTGACGAAGTCGTGATGGATTTCCCCGATCTCAGGATCAATCTGTCACATACCGGTTATCCGTGGAGAACGGAATGGGCCGATATGCTCTGGAAACATCCCAATGTATACGGTGATATTGCTGCATATATGCCAAGCGGTCTTGATAAGGAAACCCTTGACTTCATCAACAGCGGTGTAGGACGCTTAAAGGTCATGTGGGGGACCAATGGATTTGGCCTGGGCAGGGGCAAGATGGAAATCATGAAGATGGAAGGCTGGAAAGACATCACAAAAGCCAACCTTCTCCGGAATAACGCCATTGATTTTCTGAAACTGGACCTGGAAAAGCAAATACCACCCAAACCGGAAAAGAAATAGTCCTTCTTTGAGACTCGTTTAACAGGTTTTTTGTTAAAAGGAACAGAATATTAACAAATATAAAGAGGAGAAATGATATGGCACTAGACAAAGTTGCTATTGTAGGCTTAGGCCAAATGGGAAGAGGTATCCTGCAGGTGTGTGCCCAGGCGGGTAAAGAAACCTATGGGTATGATTCAGTCGAGGGCGCCGGCGAAAAGGCCGTTGCCTTTGCCAC
>JAFDJF010000290.1 GCA_019307645.1 Deltaproteobacteria bacterium | reverse complement strand
AAAACAGAAAAAGAGGGGATTACGATTCTCTTCCTGGCTTCTCCCTCCCGTATCATCACGGAAAACGGCAGGGTGAGCGGTCTGGAGTGTGTTCGGATCAATCCGGGAGATCCGGATACTTCCGGGATGCCGGAGGTTATTTCTATTAAAGGCTCCGAGTTTACTGTTGAAGTGGACACGATTATTCCAGCTATTGGTCAAGGACCTGATCGGGAGACTGCAGAAGCGTGGGGGCTGAAAGTCTCTTCTCAGGGCACTCTCGATATAGATGCTTCAATGGCAACAAATCTCTCGGGCGTCTTTGCCGGCGGTGATGCTGTTTCCGGCACCGCCTCTGTCGTAGATGCCCTGGCAGCCGGCAAACGGGCAGCCCGGGTTATAGACAGCTTTGTGAACATTCGGGCCATTGAAGAGGAGAAGACATTAACGCCTCTTATTCCGGATCGAGAAGAGATTGCCTCCCTTATGCATCGTTTTCCCAAAAAAGAAAAGATTGACGAGCCCGAGGTCGACCTTGCCCAACGCCTTGAGGGTTTCAGGGAAGTCGAGCAAACCTATAGCCTGGCACAGGCCCAGGAGGAGGCCTCGCGCTGTATGGAATGTGGTGGCTGCGGAATCTGCTGGCAAATTTGCCCATTTGATGCCATCCGGATTGAAAACGGTGTGGCAGTATCTGACCCTGAAAAATGTGACGGCTGCAACATGTGTGTCATGGCCTGCCCGGTAAATGCCATAACGCTCAAGAATGAGGGCCTCTATGTAAGGGAGGCACGGAGGATTGCGGGATTAAAAGTATAAAACTAGATTTTGGATTTTAGATTGAGGAATTTGGATTTGAGTAAGCAGTGATCAGTCATTAGTGTTCAGAAAATGCGGCAAATTAACAACTTTCGATAATCTCCAGTATCCGCGATTGTTACCATGCGGGAAATATTTGAACCGCAGAATATCGAATAGCGAATGACAAATGACGAAGTATGGGATCATTTCGCTCTATTTCAATATTTTTACCGCCAAGGATGACAAGGGAGCCAAGTTTTATGACTATAAATTAGGTTGATGCGTTATATTTAGCCTTTGCGTTTCTTAGCGACCTTTGCGGTTAATGCTTTTTACATAATTGACAAAAACTCCTTCCTTCGTCATTCGAAGTTCCTTGTTCGATATTCGATATTCGGTTTAAATTAAGCCTGAATTTTTGAATATCCCGGGCAATAAATTTAACGGCATTGACTGACCAGCGCCCAGAAACCAGAAACAGGTAACCAGCACCCAGCAACCAGTATCCCGTTCCCAAACAGGCCTTTCAATGGATGTCGTCAAAATCCAGAAACAAAAAATAATCCCTCCTGAAAAAGATATCGGCACCATGTTTTTTGACAGGGTGAAACGTTATGGAGATCGGCCTGTCTTGACATACAAGCATGAAGGCCGCTGGAAGGATCTGACGTGGAACGAGACTGCCGAACTTGTTCAGGATGTTGCTCTGGGGTTGATGGAATTAAAATTCGAACAGGGAGATATGGCCTGCATTCTTTCGGAGACAAGGGTTGAGTGGGTCTATTGCTACCTTGGATTGGCCTCTGTGGGCGGGATATGCGCCGGGATCTATGCGACAAACAGTCCGGGCCAGGTTCAGTATATCCTTAACGATTCCAGGGCGACCCTTCTTTTTGCAGAGGACCAGGAGCAGGTGGATAAAATCCTCGAGATCTGGGGCGCTCTTCCACATCTGTGCAAGGTGATCGTCTTTGGAAGATTCAGCCCAAAAAATGACACCCGGTTTATGTCCCTGGAGGAACTGACAGGTCTGGGGAAAAAGAAACGGATGGACTCCGGACTTCAAGACCTGGAGGAAAGGATGCACCACATCAAACAGGATGATGTGGTTAATATAATCTACACATCGGGAACCACGGGAGAGCCTAAGGGGGTTGTGCTCGCCCACTTTTCTTTTCTCTATGCGTGCGTGGTATGGAATGACAGGATGCCCATTTCCGAAAACGACATGGGTCTGGCCTCCCTGCCGATGTCTCATGTCATCGGCGTTCTTGAGTCGCTCATATGGCGGTTATACTACGGTTGCCACATATGTTTTGCCGAGGATATGACAACGGTTTTTGTGGATATTCTTGATGTCAGGCCCACATATATCTTTACCACACCCAGGTTTTACGAAAAATATTATAACAGAATTGTGGGCATGATAGAAGATGCACCATGGTTCAGGCGAGTAATAATAGATTTTTTTCTAGATATTGGGTTCAAGTGTTCCCTCCTGGAGCAGAGGAAAGAAAGGATCCCTCTGTATCTAAAATTTCTGAGAATGGTTGGATGGCTGATTTTCTATCGCAAGATACAGGATGATTTCGGAGGCAAAATCCGTTTTTTTCTCTCTGTCGGCGCCCCAATTGCTGAAAAGATCGTGAAATTCATGACGAGTGCAGGCATGCCGATCTATGAGGGTTTTGGAATGACAGAAACTGTGACTGTCGGCCTGCCTGCATTGGATGATTTCAGGATAGGTACTGTGGGGAAGGCATTTTCAGAAACAGAACTGAAAATAGCCCACGATGGAGAGTTGCTGATCAAGACTCCCGGAAATTGTCTGGGATATTGGGGTAAGCGTGAGGAGACAGCGGAGTTGTTCAAGGACGGATGGTTGTGTTCGGGAGACTTGGCCCAAATCGATGAAAATGGATACCTGTCCATTATTGACAGAAAAAAAGATATCATGATCAATTCCTCAGGAAAGAATATTGCCCCCGGTCACATTGAAAACCTCTTGAAGACAAGCCGCTATATCAGCCAGGCAATGGTATTTGGTGAAGGTAAAAAGTATGTTTCTGCGTTGGTCACCCTGGATGAAGATGAAGTGGTCAGGTATGCGAGAGATAATAACGTGGTATATACGGGATTTGCCGAGCTTACCAGGAAAAAGAAAATTATTGATCTTCTTCAATCAGAGATAAATATCAAAAATAAGGATGTTGCGAGGGTCGAAAGGGTGAAAAGGTTTGCCATCCTCGAGGAAGACTTTCTTCAGGACGAAGGAGAAATCACGGCAACCATGAAGATAAGACGGAAGATTGTGGGTGAGAAATATAGGGATCTAATTGACCGGATGTATTGAAGAAGGTTTAAGGTATAAGGTGTGAGGTGCAAGGTTAAAGATGAAAACTCAAGGCCTTAAGCGCTCCGTAAAAGAGGAGAAGGAAGGCAGATACTGGATCATCCCTTTGCTGTTGCTGGTGGCCTTTTTGCCGGCTCTGACGGATGAGTATTATTTGTCGGTTATCAGCCTTTGCGGTGTATATGTTGTTGCCGCCGTGGGTCTGGATATTCTGACTGGAATCTGCGGGCAGATATCCCTGGGACACGGTGCGTTTATGGCCGTCGGCGCCTATACATACGGCTTTTTAACAAATATGTCCGTCAGCCCATGTCTGGCCTTCTTGGCAGGAGGTGTTGTGTCTGCCATCACAGGATTTATAATCGGATTGCCGGCGCTCAGAATCAAAGGCCTGTATCTGGCAATAATTACCCTCGGATGCGTCTTCATTACAAATGATCTCATTTTATACTTTGGTGATTATACCGGCGGGCACAACGGGATGGTTATTCCGACTGCTGCACTTGGTTCTCTGGTGTTTGATACGACCGTTAAAAAATATTATCTGATCTGGATTCTATCAGCCCTAGGCATTGTGGCGGGAAGGCTGTTGAAACACAGCAAACCCGGGAGGGCCTTCAGCTATATTCGGTTCAGTGAAGTGGCAGCCGAGGTCAATGGGGTCAGCCTGCCGCTCTACAAGACACTCGCGTTTTCTCTGGGATGTTTCTATGCAGGCATTGCCGGATGTTTATTGGGTATCACGAACGGATTCATAGGAATGGAAGACTTTTCCATTAACACATCCCTTCTTTTGTTGATTATGCTGATTATTGGCGGCACCGGATCCATATATGGGGCTGCTATCGGTGCCGTTGTGATGACGTTCATCCTGCCTGAAGGCATAGACCATATTACCGAATATGTTACGTTCATTAAACCTGAAGATTTTGAAGCGCTCTTATTTGGTTCCCTTACCCTGATTTTCATCATTCTCGAGCCCAGCGGCATTTATGGACGTTGGGCTATCATCAGAAATTACTGGAAAGCATTCCCGCTTAATGAAGTCCAGGTAAAAAGGGTGCGGTGGATAAGGCGGTGGCGGTAATAAAGGTATACGGCGCACGGCACACGGTATAGGCCACACGGCATAGGGCATAGAGCAAAGGGCGTACGGTATACGGTACACGGTGTAAGGTATAGAAGGGTTAATGGTGATCTTGATTAAACTCAAGTATCCGGAATTGTTACCATGCGGGAACTATTTTAAACCGCAGAATATCGAATAACGAATGACGAATGACGAAGTATGGAATCGCTTCGCTCTATTTATTTTGTATATAACTGCGTTATTCGATTATTCAGTTTTTATAAACCATGTTGCATGCATTTCGGGTGAATAAACTGAACTTTCTGTTAAGTTAATGCCATTGGGTATAGGATTATTTCTCTGATGACATCACCCCTTCTACAGATTAATGATCTCACCATGTCATTTTATGGATTGACGGCGCTGAATTCCGTGTCCCTTGAGGTGAACAATGATGAGATTGTGGGGCTTATTGGGCCAAACGGGTCCGGTAAGACCACTTTGCTCAATTGCATCAGTAACCTATACAGGCCAAAACAGGGTCAGATATTCTTCAGGGGAGACAGCCTGTTAGGCAAAAGGCCCTGTAGCATCAGTTCCCTGAGAATTTCCAGAACATTCCAGAACCTGGAAGTGAATCCTCATCTCAGCGTCATCGATAATGTCATGCTGGGCATGCATTCCAGTGTAAACATTAAACGTTTTTTCCAGAGCTTTTTTTCTCCGGTCATGCTTCAACGCAGAGAATGGGATTGGAAAAATCGAGATAAGGCGTTTAAGGTTCTCGATCTGCTCGGTATTGCCAGTTATCACGATCGGCCTTGTGGAGGCCTTCCCTTTGGTTTGCTCAAACTGGTAGAACTGGCACGTGCACTGGCGGCAAACCCGAAACTACTGCTGCTGGATGAACCAACCGCAGGAATGAATGAACAAGAGACCTATGAAATGGGCCGAATCATTACAGAGTTAAGAGATTATTCGAATATTACCGTGCTGCTGATTGAACATGACATGAATTTGGTCCAAAAGGTTTGCGACAGATGTTGTGTCCTTAACTTCGGGGAGATTATTGCAGACGGTGCTCCCGAGAAAGTCATGCGTGATCCAGAAGTTATTGAGGCCTATCTCGGGAAGGAATAGACGTGAACATCCTTGACTTGAAATCAATAGAAATCTATTATGACCGGATTAAAGTCATTGACGGCATCTCGCTTTCAATGGAGGAGGGGGACTTTGTAACCGTGCTCGGGAGCAATGGCGCCGGCAAAAGCACCCTCCTGCAGGTCATATCTGGGATCTTATTTTGCGATTTCGGTATTATTAAATTTTATGAACGGCGAATCGAAAACATGGATACGAATCGCATCG
>JAFDJF010000009.1 GCA_019307645.1 Deltaproteobacteria bacterium | reverse complement strand
TGAAATCAAACAGGCCATAAGTGAACTTCGCACCGGCAAATTTGTAACCGTGTTTTTGACGCATGCGGACAGTGGTGACGGCAGACAGATGTCCGCCGGCGGATTCGCCTCCCACGATGACTTTTTCAACACCATACTGATTTTGCGCGTATTCAATCCACCAGAGTGCCGCTGCTTCACAATCATCAGGGGCAGCGGGATAGGGATTTTCAGGCGCAAGACTGTATTCCACGCTCGCTATGACGAGCCCGATTTCGTTAGCCCATGTGACCAGTTGCGGTCCCATCATATCAGCACTTCCGCAAAACCATCCGCCACCGTGGATATGCAACATCGCACCCTTTATTTCCCCCTCCGGCTCAACAATCTGAAGAGGAATCTTACCTGCCGGCCCCTCAATATCAATAGTCCGGCTCTGTTTTTCAAACTTTTCCACAGCCTCTTCCGGCATCATTTCCTTTATCATGGTGTTGGCCGTGTCGCGGGCCGCTTGAATTTCTTCCGCAGTGGCATGAAGCAGCTCCCCGGACATGCCCAGGTCCATTTCAGGCATCGCAGCTACCAAGGCTAATAATTCATCGCTTGGGTCAATAAGGATCGTGTCGTCATCAAGTAAACTATATTTGTTATTCACAAGTAAATTCCTCTCCAATCACGAGCGTCAAAAAGACATCAATGTTCTGATGTTGACATCAAACCCAGTGCCCCCAGGCCTTCCAAGGCCAATCCGTAACCAAGGCTTTCGTCCATGAGGCGCTTCAACCTTTGAGTCAGCAACACTCGACTGTAACGTGCTGTCAACGGAGGGAGACTTGCTAATTTCTCGCCCAGTTCCATGGCCCGGGGCATTAGCTCAGCTGAGGGCAGCACTTCGTTTACTACACCGAGCTGAAGTGCTTCCTGGGCCGTAATCTTCTGACCTGTCAGCAAAAAATATCTGCCTCGATTGGGGCCGAGAAGTTCCATCCAGATCAGGTGAATCCCGTCTCCAGGTACTGTTGCGTATTGGATGTGAGGTTGATCTTGGAACACGGCGGTTTCAGAGGCTAGCGTAATATCCGATAGAACAGCCAGTTCGGAGTGGATGGTGGCAGGACCGTTCACAGCCCCAATCACAGGGACCTCAATGTCGAGCAAGTTGCGTATGAGGCGCTTACCTTCCCAGTAAATCTCATCATACTGCTCGGCAGTTCCGATCTCTTTGTCCCACCCAAACCGGGCGATAAACTCATCGCCGGTTCCCGTGAGGATCACAACCCTGTTGTCACGATCAGCACTGATATCAAAAAAAGCGTGAACCCATTCCCTGTGGTTGTCACTTGAGTATACAACCGGGCCGCTGTTTGTGTGGAGGCGAACCGTCAATACACCACTTTCAGTGCGGTCAAAAGCAATTGTCTCATATCGATCAAAGTACTCAGGTCTTTTTCTCATGACGTGTCTCCTTTTTCTTAAACACCTGCACCCGGATCAGGTCAAACAAACGGCGGTCAAGACATCGTTGTAAAACAAATTTCCAACAGCCGCCGGCTACTCTTCAATCTCTATCCGGTAACAGCACGCATCGTCGCCACTGGGCATGAGTTCGGTGAAACGAAAGGTCGCTTTGGGATTCAGGGCCTTGAGCAGACCTTGCGCGCCGCTTAGTATAAACCGTTCACAGACAACAGGGGCAATGCTGAACCCCTCTGCTACGGGACATGTAACAATGCGTTTTTCAAATGCCTTGGGTGACTTCTCAATATAGCCGTCCCAGAAATTGGCAAGGGAATCGTCCATTTTATCGAATACTTTCCCAATTTTAAGGCAATCCAGTATTGTCTCTGTTTCTTCTATTCCTGCAGCGTCCTTCCACTTCTGCGCGTCTAACTTGCTGCCTTCAAAGATCGCTTCCTCCACTTTGCTCAGAAACTGGTCTCCGCCCACTTCCTGCCCGACTGTTACAAGAAGCGAAACAAGTCCTGCCATGTTTTCCGCCCATGCTTTGTACCGCTCTTCCATGTTCTCTGTGTTTTTGAATCGTTCTTCCTGCTTGTCCTTGATTTCCTGTTTCATTTCGTCCTCCTTTTTAGGGTTATTAAAAAGATCATACTTGCTAAATTTTTGACAAAATTAACCGGATTAACAAGATATTATTAAAAAACAAGAGGATCCTGATAATCCTGCCTAATTATTAACGCTCTTACTTACCAGACGTACAGGCGACCTGTACCAGATTGGCGAAGTCCACGCCCTCTCCTGAATGATGCGCTCGAGCGCCGGATCTGTTTTCTCGTCCTTGCACCCTCCGCAGATATACACACCTGCCTTTATTGCCTGGAACCGGCGTTTCCATTTGCCGGCAAACACATCGATCCCCAATTCTTTGCACTGAAGCGTGCTCCAGCGCGGCGTGGGATTTTCAAGAACCCTCGCATAATAGAAAGAGGGCTGGCCGGGATCGAAGCTTTCATCCGTCCAAACAATACAAAGCTCCTTAAAGCCCTCTCCCACTGGTTCAAGGGTTTCAGGATCGACATGTGCGCCGTTGTTCCGATCACCCGCTACATCAAATACCTTCTCGTGAGTCTGACCTTTCCGGTCGACCCAGCCTTTTATGATCTGAATGCATTGCAGGTCAGTGCCGGGAAGGTCTTCGGTGCCCGGATCTTTCTGGGCCCAGACCAGGAACCTGGGTTTTGCCAAAGGATTAGGGGCGTTGGTCAAATCGCCGCCCATGGGCACGCCCCGATCATAGCACCTTGAGACAAAGTCATGACTGTTGCAAAGATCCTCCTCCAGATCCCACCCCCCGAAAAACCGCACCACCGGACGGGTGCCGCTGGTGGCATAAGCCTCACGGCGCCGCAGGCCTTCAAACAGCGAATCACGGGAGTTTTCTTCAGCCCAGATTACGGCAAGGCCTCCCGGACTGTAGGATGCAAAAGGTGTGGCGATACGACCCGCCGGGAACTGCTCACAGCTGGCATCAAAGGCGCCCATAGCCCCCTGCCAGCCTACTTCATCAGTATTCCCCGGAGTCGCATTGTGCCCGTCGGTGCTTCCGACCAGGCCATACTTGAATGGATTTACCCCTAATTGCTGCTCCAGAACCAGCCCATCTTTAAGGGCATTGCGCACGAAAGCCCTGGGAGGAAATTCCTCCGGGGGCGGCAACTCCGGTCCTCTCGGGGGCGGCCCCTTAAGATTGAACATCCAGGTCTGTTCGAAAGAACAAAGTTCGTCAGTGGTGCCCACCCCTGCATTAAATCGAAGGTCATAGCGGCATTCTGAGCAGCCCTTGTGCTGGTAGATCTCCACTAGAGGTTCAAAAAACTGCCGGGTGGTGGCTTCATCAAGATCAGCTGGATCCTCAAACATCAGACCGCTACTGAAATTGGAATTGTGCGGAATGGTCAGAACGTCGCAGCCCGTCCCGGCCTCAATACAATTTTCCTGCAAGGCCTTCCAGAGCATTGTCACGTCCTGACTGGTGTCATAGGCATGCACGGGCCTGGGATGCACGCTGCTGTTACGGAATATTACATTCCTGTGAAGGTTGTTGCTGTCCGGTGCCGAGCTGTACTCGTAAGCGATAAAAGTCGTAAGCGCGCAGGCTTTTGTGCGATCATAGGCCTCTTCGGCTGCGGCCTGGATATCCTGCCACATAAGGGCTTCGGCAGCCGCGCAATCCACTCCCGGGATATCGCATAGCGGAGTTTTAATGGGAGGGTTTTCAAGATACCCGGTCAAATCATCCATGGCCTTCAGTCGGTCCCTGGTACGGCTGCAGCCCCTAAGACCGATGGACCGAACCTTTTCGTCGCTCCGGAATCTCCTGCAAATCGGGTCATCATATCCGGGGGCACCGGGGGTGATGCAGGTCTGAACCAGATCAAAATACTCCGCATGATCGGTCACTGCCACAAAATCAAGGGGCCGCCGCAGGGTAACAGGCCGGGTCTGATCAGGGCGGCTCATGGATTCAGACAACATAAGCGTGGCCCCTCTTGCAAATCTGTAGGCGTCCCTCGGGGTATTTCGGGTGTCGAGCACATAGGCATCCTGCGAATAACTGGTATGCACATGGAGGTCTCCAAAAAAGGGTTGCCGGTTTTCGTTATAGCATTCGCAGCGTTCCCGGTCTTCGGTTCGTTCAAAACCGAATGCCGGCTCCCCGGCATTAAAGGCCGGATAAATTACGGCCAGACAAATTGAAACACTTGCCCAGAATGAAACAGTGAATGTTTTTCGCTTGCGCATAAGTGCCTCCTTCCGTTACTTCCATCCATCTTTGCAATGATTCTCCCAACAAAAAACAAAAAACGTGTTAGAGTGCGTGAAATGTGTGTGTAGTCATGATTTTCTGGCCCGAAGTGTAGTTCACACTACATGAGGTTCAGAAAAGCATGACTACACGCGCAGTTCATGCACTATGGCACGAGTGAAATGGTTTTTGTCGACAGGATTTATGCAACGTTAGGGTAAACACTTGACAACAGTAAACCAGGAGAGAAGAACCCTTCACAGAATCCCTATGCAACCGGCGGCTGTTATGACCTGCCCGGATATGTAAGAAGCCTCGTCCGAAGCCAGAAAAACAACCAACGGCGCCACATCCTCAGGCCCGCCCAGTTTGCCGATAGAAGATTCTGAATCGTATTTGGGTATGATATAATCCTTGATACCCTTGTCCAGGTCTTCTATCCGACGGGTCCTGGCACGCGGAATGACTGCATTCACAGTTATGCCATTGTGAGCCAGCTCACGGGAGACTGCATAAGTAAAGCCGATAATGCCTGCTTTTGCAGCTGAATAGGCCGAACGCCCAGGGGCTCCATAAAGACCGGCTTCGGATGCGGTGTTGATGATCTTCCCTTTTATTCCACGATCTACCATGTACTTTGCCGCTGCCTGTGAGTTGAGAAAGGTCGCTGTGAGGTGAATCCGGAGCGTCTCTTCCCACCCCCCTTCGTCCAGGTCCACCATCGCGAGGACGCCTTCGGGTTGCCCGGCGTTATTGACCAGAATATCCACACTGCCAAAGTTATTGTCCGCCGTTTCAACCAGCTTTTCCGCTGTTTCCCCTGTGCCCACCGCGGCAATGCACGACACGGCACGGCCACCGGCATCCTGAATCTCTTCAACCACGCTTTCGGCTACCTCGCTGATATCGTTCACGACCAGCAATGCACCCTCCTCTGCCATGGCCAAGGCGTATGCCCGGCCCAATCCCCGGCCGCTGCCTGTGATAATCGCAACTTTATTGTTCAGCCTTCCCATACCCTGAACCCTCTAACTTTCATCCTGAGTTACTATTTACTAATCAAGGACCTTCCTTCAATGTCACCGCTTCATAATAGAGATAGGTGTTCACCATTTTGCTGATGTGCCATCCATTGGATTCCTTCACATACCATTCATCATATTGGACGCCGACCCGGGTCCCGCTATCCCCCCCGGCATCAATATTCATAACATCCAACAGCCATATCCCCTTTGCCGTTGTCTCACTTGTCATCTCGATCTCAGGATTATGGCCCTGAGGGATAAATTTGGCACCGTCTTGTGAGCCCAAAATGTCCTTGTAAAAATCACCAATGGCCTTCTTGCCTTTTAATGTGAATTCATGGCCGAATTCCAGTTCTGCGTTTTCAGTGAAGCACTCCATAATTCCATCGGCAAGCCTGTCACGCATACACCGCCAGTATTTGTGTCTCAGCTCTCTTATCTCTTCACGGTCTCTGAGTTTCACCACCTCCTTTTCAAGGAGCGCAATCTTTTCTTCCAATTGTGTGGGATCTGTCATAGCCAAATACCTCCATGCATATTGAAAAGGATTAGGGTTCAAGGATTCGAGGATTCAAGTGAAAAGACCATCCAACCCTTTCCTTGAATCGTTGTGGTATCGCCAACGGTTAAACTACAGCTTTCTATTTCTTGGTTCAATTACCGTCGATCCGGGTCCTTCAACCCGAACACCCGCGCCATAAGTTGCTGACAAAGGCCGGTGCCCGGAAGAGATACTTCCAGCTCTCGTGCGCATTCCACGGCAAGGGCCAGGTCCTTTTCGCCTATTTGCGTGCGTATGCGCATCATGTCCTGAAAGCCTTTATCGTCGACAAACTTGTCCGCCTCCCGCCTCATGGGAATAAACATCTTCATAGCGGGGGTAACCACGCCGTTGTGTTCAGTGACGGCATCGATGGCCTCGTCAGGAACCCCAGCTTTTCGGGCAAGAAGCGCGCCCTCTGTGGCACCCAGAAGCTCCATATAAGTGATTAGATTGTTGCAGAGCTTGGTCATCATTCCCATGCCCAGATCCCCTGCGTAAACGATCTTTGACGCAGAGGTCTCAAATACCTTGCGACATCGTTCCACCGACTGCTCCTCGCCGCCTGCCATGTAACACAAGGCCCTCTGCTCTGCCACGTGAGCGCCACCCGTGACTGCAACGTCAATCACGCCAACACCCTGGTCGGCAGCAATCTTCGCCAGCTTACGGACTGTTTTAGGATGAACCGTACTGTGGATCGCTACGATCGTATCCGGTTTTGCCCCTTTCAGGATTCCGTCATCATCCAGCATTACCGCTTCCACCTGAGCATCATCCTGAACACAGATACCGATGATTTCACACTTTTCGCCCACCCCCCGGTTCGATGCTGCCACGGTTGCGCCAAGTTCGGAAATCGCTTTTAGCGCCTCGGGCCGCACGTCAAAAACAACCGCTTCAAAGTCATTCCCGACAAGATTTTTCGCAATCGGGAAGCCCATATCGCCAAGACCGACGAATCCAACACGCTTCTTTACCATAATCTACACCTCATGCCCCTTTCCTTTTTGTCTGCCCTTGCGTTTCAGAATAAGCCTGTCGGCTTTTAGACCCTTGGTTTGTACGAATCCTTTTCAAATCACTGTCACTTGCCCTTCCGAATCATCTCCTGCATGCTGAAGTCTTTTCTCTCAAAGGGTGCAGGAAGTGAAAATTGAACCTGGAAGGAAGAATGCTCATCAACATAATCAAACTGGATCGTTTGCGTGCCAAATGGATTGAGCTGGCCAATCTCCGGCATCCAAACCTGTGTGTACAATTGTGACCTGTAAAGCCGTCCCTTCTGGTCGTAGTTCGAGGAGCACTGACACTGAAAGTTCTCTTTGTCAACATAGAAAATCCGCTTGCTATACAGATAGTTGGGATCCATCTGGGTCATCTGAAGCACGTAACAGAACCTGCGCATCATCTGAACTTCTCGAAGCTTATAACCATTTTTCGAATCAACCCATACTTTTGCCGTATTAACGGCAATAGGCAGCAGATATTCCCGCTCTGCAATAATATCAAATTTGTAAGGGAACCTATCTGGCGTAATCTTTTGTTGCAAGTGATTAACATCATCATAGGCCATGTCCCCCCGCGGGTCCTGGGTGTCGGTGGCGGTCATTTTTCGGATTCGCCTGAGGGATGGAACGTAAATCATAAATGAATCCATCTTGTCTATATCATCGTAGAAGTACCTCAATGTGACCGTTCCCCTGTTGGCCCGAGGTTCATAAACAACAACGCCATTGGACCAGGTTTCGCCGTTCCTTTCCGCACGTTTATCGAACCAGCCGAAGGGAGGAAAAAGGGTCCGTCCCATCAGTCTTATATATGTAGAATCATATTGGGCGTACTTATCTACCACAAGGTTTCTGTCAAGTGCGAGAGATTCGCCACTTATGCTATAACAAAAATCGTAAGTTCCAGGTCTCTTTTCGAAACTGTAATAAAGCTGCTGCGCTTTAAGCTTTCCCGACGGCCGGGGAAACGGACATCCTCCCTCCCACGACAGCGGCACAATGTAGCCGTCCTTGTCCAACTTTGTCTTCCCCAGGTTCCGTTTGGTTGTTTCGGAATAACGCGGAAACCAGTAGATCTGTGTGGTGGGGATGATCTCAAACTCTTCTACACTGCAAATCAGGGGTGGCCCGGCAGCTCTGACATGAATTTGAAGCTCGGGGGGAAACAGGTCTTTGAAACCCGGATATTTTTCCAGGTCTTTATAAGTGTATTTTCCCGGTTTGATTTCAGGGGCAATTTTGCCCACCACGTCCGTGCTTTTGAATCCAACGAGTTCAGCATTCAGCTTTTTTGCCTTCTCCACGTCAATGAGCAGGTACTCCCATATTTCAGGAGGCATTGACGCCTTAGGGGAAGAAGTGGCCATCAGGTCCCTGGGATCATCAACCATCCCCAATATTTTCTTTGTTTCATTTGCCTTGGGCAGGTATGTGGTTGGGTGTGGAAACTTCTCACCCCCCCAGCCGGATAATGGCAGAAGGGTTATACTCAAACAAATTACTAAGAAATATTTCCCGAATTTAACCCAGTTCATCGCTAAGTCTCCTTTCTGTTGTTTATATGTAGCTACCCAGGTTCAGGGTTCACGGTTCACGGTTAAACCCGATTTTATCGGAATTTCCTTCATGTTTCCAGAGCGACATAGCGTGCTCCTTGGACTTTGTGTGCAAAACCGTTTAGCATATCAAAAAACCGCATAAACAGGGTGTTTGTCTAAAGAATAGAGCCCTTCCTTCATTGCTTTTAACCTTGAACCCTGAACCGTGAACCTTATAACCTGAGTAGTTACGTTTATATTTGATTTGCTGCTTTGTGCCCTTCCTAATGTGTTTCCAACCTTATATGCCCAGCAGGTTTTCCCTCTGGCCCATTTCCACCTCGGCCGTATATCCGTAATCAATGACCAGATCATGGCCGCTCACAAAGCGGGCCATGTTGCTGTTCAAGAAGATGAGCGGTTCCGCCATCTCTTCCGACGTCGCATAACGGCCGCAAGGCGCGATGTAGAGATCGGCAGCTTCCTTGCCGAACTGGTCGAAGAGATCCTTCATAAAAGGCGTATCCGTGGGAGCAGGGCTGATACTGTTAATCCGGAGGTTTCGTTTGGCAAGCTCCCCTGCCTTTGTTTTTATATACGCCGTTATGCATTGCTTCGAAAACATGTAGCCATTGTTGATTTCAGGGTTTTCCTCCAGCCAGGCCCGTGCTCCGTCGAAACTTTGTGCTGCAAGGAGCTTGTTGACGCTATCAAGATTGCCTTGCCAACCCATGCCCGCTGTGGAGGAGATGAATGCAATGGCCCCGCCATCGGTAATCCGAGGGAGAAGCAGTTCCGTCAGATGCCGAGGCCCTACAAAATTAATCAGGGCAGTGTCTAAATTGGAAAAAGGAGGCCCAAGGATGCCGGCGCAGTTGAATAACGCATCAATTTCAGCCGGAATCTGTGCCAGCGCTGAATCAATGGCGGCCCGATCCTTCAGGTCGGTCTGGATGAATAGTTTTACAGGCGCGCTCACTTCCTTGATGTCAAGGGCATAAACCGCTGCCCCCAGATCAACCAACATCCGTGCCGCAGCCTCCCCCATTCCCGAGGCCGCACCCGTGATGACCACAGCTTTTCCTTCGTAACCCAGAACGTCTTTCATGATTATTGCCTCCATTGAATAAAAGGTATAAAATAGCCGGTATAAAGTGTGCTTCAAATGGCAAGTAAACAACGAAACAAAATAAAAGATGAACATCGAACATCGAACGTCCAACATCGAACGTCGAAGAATGAAGTCGCTTTGCTCCGTTTTTTTATATATGATGACACACCGTAGGTGTACCACAGTTCGACGTTGGACGTTCGATGTTCGATGTTCGACGTTCGTTTTTTTGGTTAAACGTATCTTTTTCCAGTTTATCAGGCTTGGGTTTGTGTATTGAATCGTCGGTTTAATAAATCTTGCCTTAAACCTTATACCTTATACCTTGCACCTTGTTTTTATCCCCACATCTCCCCTGCCACATCATCCAGCCCGAGAGACTCCAGCTTTTCTTTGCTGGGCTTGCCGGTCTCAATGTCCCAGTCCATGGCCTTAAAGAGATCCGACCGTATTGTCTGAGCATCCACTTTGACACCGGCCGTCGGCCCCTCCTCGAGAGGCGGATCCCCTATGGGTCGGCCTGATGTCATGATAAAATCCTTAGGCCTGATCCCCTCACGGACATTGAAGGCCTGACGTATATTGGATATCCTCTCGCCCACCTTGAGCATTTCTTCCTGAGTGAAGTCCCAGCCGGTTGCCGTTGCCACAAACTTTGCCAAATCCACACCGGGCGCACATATATAAGGGAACATACACATGCCGCTGGCGTTCATAATCCGCATATAACTTGAATACGCTGCGTCTGCAAAACCTGAGGTGTGACGACCGGGGGTGGCATCGCACTCGTAGGAAGGCGCAAAAATTATCATATATTTGGGATCGTGCATGGCCAGCTCCTGGCCCCCTGCGTGTATGGCGTACTTTTCCGAACCCTTCCCGATCTGCTCGGCAGCCCTCCTTACGCCGTCGGCCAGGACATCGCCGAAACCCTCGCGTTTGGCCAGTTTTTCGGTCATTTGGATAATCGCCTGGTGATTTCCCCATGTGAGTGCGATGCCTTCCGTATCCTCCTTGGTGATGATTCCGTTTTCATAACACTCCATGGCAAAACCGATGGTGGCACCAGCAGAGATGGTGTCCAGACCGTAACGGTTACAGATGTCGTTGGCCTTGATGATGGATTCCAGGTTGTCATTCAATAACAGCATGCCGAATGCTGCCGAGGTCTCATATTCTATTTTGTGACCCCCTGCCTCATACGAGTATTCCTTCCCCCCTTTCATGATCCCCTTGCAGGCAATGGGACACCACAGGCAGCCGTGTTTTTTGTCCTGTAACGCTATGACCGCATCATCGCTGATGGCCCTGGCATTGGGGAAGTCAACAGTGCCGATGCCTGCCCAGTTCTTGACCGGGGAATCCCCGTTGGCTGCGGCATTGGCATTGTCACCGCACGTTCCCCACTTTTTGTAGCGTTCATAATATTCACCTGACAGCATGCCGAGAAATTCTTTGTTGAGTTGGGAGACCTTTTCCTTGTCCGGAACAGGCACATCCGTTGATCCCATCACAGCCACTGCCTTTAGTTTCTTGGCGCCCATGACAGCGCCCAGGCCGGACCTGCCCGCAGCACAACCGATATTGTGCATGACACAGGAGATAAGGGACAGCTTTTCAGAGGCCGGGCCGATGCAGGCCACAGCCACTTTTTTATCCAGTTCAGACTTTAGAATTTCCTCTGTCCGGCGCGAATCCTTGCCCCAAATATGACCGGCGTCCCTCAACTCAGCCTTCCCATTATTAATATAAAGGTATACGGGTTTGGGCGAAATCCCGTTGAAGAACACGGCGTCGTAACCGGAGAATTTGAGATACGGGCCAAAATACCCTCCGGAATTCGCATCCCCCCAGCCCCCGGTAAGGGGTGATTTACCCACCACTGTGAATCTGGAACCCTGCAAACCGCGGATACCGGTCAAAGGGCCTGTTACAAATCCAATGTGGTTTTCCGGACCCAGAGCGTCCACGCCTCCCGGCTGACGGCTGTACAAAATCCGGGCTCCCAGACCATAGCCCCCGAGAAATTCTCGGTAGAGCTTTTCCTCTATCTCCTCTTCCCTGATTTTTCCTTTGGACAGATCAACGAATAATACTCTACCCATATATCCGCCAAGCATAGCGACCTCCTTCCGGCTGTTGTTATTTGAAAAGAACGGAAAACATTCCCATTTAATATCAGTCGCCCTAAAAAACCACATCCATCCCATTGGTTGGAATAGCGGTCGGTGGCACGGTGCTGTTTCACACCTTAAATTTTGACGCGATGGGTTCAGGTAGACGGCTGGACACCGCCGCATTGGCTTTAGCTGTGTCACGCAACATCTCCAGACATTTTTTTAGCATGTTACGTTCCTCTTTGGACAGAACCGAAAAAAGTTCGTCAATGATTTCATGCCGTTCAAGGCTTCGGCGCAAGTCGTCTTCACCCTTTTCCGTCAATGTCCATGCGATTGCATTGTTCTTGTAAAGGCCCTGGTGTCGCTTCAAGAGTCCCTCTTTTTCCATCCGCCTGAGCATCTGTGCAGTCGTATGACGGTCCCGACCCAAAACGGGGGCCATTTCAGCGACTGTTGTCGGCCGGCCCATGGCTCCTACGCCCCACAAAGCCCTCGCCCGTTTCATGCTGACGCCGGACGAATCAAGCTCTTTCTTCCTGGCATCAAACAATGCATGAAATGTTTCACCCAATAAAGCAAGCAGTTGATATCCTTCCGTTAGGTTCCAATCAATTTCAACCATAACCGGCCTCAAAAAATCATCTCATTGGGTCTCCAAGTCTAGATCGTTGCCGCGCCAGTGTCCCCAAAATTCCATCAGTAGTTTTTGTAAACCACCTAAAGGTGGCAAGATAAAGCATTAGCTGGAGCATGCTCCAGCTAAGTAGCTAAAGTCAAGGGAAAAATGACCGCACGCAGAGCGAAGAAATCAGCCTCTCAAATATATGAGTTTATCTGTTTCAGGGGTAGAAACTCGCACACGCTGTGGCGTAATTCACATAAAATTGACACCCAGGCATAATTCTCCTATACTCTATCGCTGGAATGACACAACTTTGGACTATACAGTTAAACCATGGAGCGTTAAAAAATGACAGATCACAATCAAAGTAAGAAAAAGGGAAGCGCACGATCCGAGCAGAAGAAAAAGCGCAAGTTTCCATTGATAGTTGCTTTACTGGTAGGGGCCTGTCTAATTGTTGTTGTCTGGGGGGTGCTCAACTCAAAAAAACCCGGCACAAAATCGCCCACACCTCCAGCCGATACCCAGCCTGCCAATTCTGAAAATGTCTCTGCCGATAAAAAACGCGATTTTCTGAACCTGATCGGTCGCTGGGTTCGGACAGACGGAGGTTATGTGATCGAAATCAGAAACGTAGACACCGACGGTAAAATGGATGCCGGCTATTATAACCCGCGCCCGATCAATGTATCAATGGCGAAAGCCTCCTGGTCCGGCACCGGCACCAAAATATTTATCGAGTTACAGGATGCGGGGTATCCCGGCTCCACCTATAAGTTGACGTATGAATCAGCCAAAGACATGCTGGTGGGCTTT
The DNA here is from genome assembly GCA_019307645.1 of Deltaproteobacteria bacterium. Next base: position 4,053 of record JAFDJF010000009.1, on the reverse strand, counting down.
TACTACCAGGCGGCGATGCAACAGAATTTCGACGTGATATTTGCCAGGATGAAATGAAATTACGAAACAGCCCATCTTCCGAATCCCAAGGATTGTCCCGCCGAGTTTTTCAGTCTATATTCCCCTATCCGATCATTCCGAAAACCGATCAGGAGCGTAAACGGTACCTGATTAAAAATCTGGTTCTTCATCTTCGACCGCCCACTGTCCCCGAAAAAACGCTGAAATTTACGTTGACCTGGGGGCTTGGCGGAATGGCGGCAGTGCTGGTGCTGCTTCAGATCGGCACAGGGATAATGCTGAAATTTGCATACGAACCGACCCCAATGGCTGCCTATGCATCGATTCAAACCATGCAGCACAATGTGGTGTTCGGTCAGCTGATAAGAAATATTCATCACTGGTGTGCCAATCTCCTTGTTTTGATTGTGTTCCTGCACATGCTGAGGGTATTTTTCACAGGCGCCTTCCATCTTTCGCGTCAGTTCAACTGGATCATCGGCTTAGGTCTTTTTTCCTTTGTGCTGATCGCCAATTTTACAGGGTATCTGTTACCCTATGATCAACTGGCATACTGGGCGGTAACCGTCTCCACCGGTATGCTGGAATACATACCCGGGATAGGAATCTATTTGCAGGAAACTGTTCGAGGAGGTTCCGACATCGGTCGGGCAACGCTCCGTATCTTTTTTGCCATTCACACGGCCATTGTCCCGGTGGGGCTGATTATCCTGATGGCCTTTCACTTCTGGAGAATCCGCAGGGCCGGAGGACTGGTCGTTCCCAGAGCGCCGGCAGAAGAGATTGAAGAAAAACCGATCCTCGTGCCGACCCTGCCAAACCTTCTCCTTCGCGAGACTGTGGTCACTCTGGTACTTATCGCCGTCGTGTTAACCCTGTCGATTTTCTTAAATGCGCCGTTGGGAGACCCGGCCAACCCCGGCTTGAGCCCTAACCCCACCAAGGCACCGTGGTACTTTATGGGTTTTCAGGAGATCCTCTTGCATTTTCACCCCCTGACGGCCCTTTTCTTTATACCGGTTCTCATGTTCATCGGACTGGTCAGCATCCCTTATATCCACTATCCTTCCAACACGGCGGGCATCTGGTTTGCCTCTTCAAAAGGACGCCGTATGGCACTTGAAGCCGCTTTTGCCGCTTTAATTGTCACACCCATTGGAATTCTTGTGGATAAGTATATGGTGGACTTCACCGAATGGATGCCCGGTCTGTCACCCGCCATCAGCAACGGCCTGATCCCGGTAGGCATTGGGCTGTCCGGATTTTACGGATTCCATCTGCTGCTGAAACGCAGGTATTCCGCGAATAGAAATGAGTCCATTCAAATGGCGTTCGTTTTTTTTCTAACCATATTTATTATCCTGACAATGACCGGAATCTGGTTCAGGGGGTCTGGGATGGCGCTTTCCTGGCCGTAGGTTGTTATGGAATGGTTGGGTATCTACTTGTAACTACTCAGGTGAGGCTGTGTCAAAGAAGAAAAAGAAGATTACAGAAAGGATGTCTCCCACTGAACCTTCCAGAAGATCATTTTTAAACAAACTCTGGATTGGCCTGGGGATTCTCGCACTGGTTGAACTGGCCGGCGTTATTCTGGTGTATCTTCGCACACTCAAAACGCGGGCGGAATCCGGCGAGACCGAGACGATTATTGAAGCCGGCCCCATAGAGAGATTCCCTGTCAATTCCGTTACGGCCTTTGTTCGAGGTAAATTTTACCTTTGCCGATTGGAAGACGGTGGTTTTCTGGCTGTTTCCCGTAAATGTACCCATCTCGGGTGCACGGTCCCCTGGGTTGATAAAGAGAAGAGATTTGCCTGTCCCTGCCATGCTTCGGCATTTGATATCCGGGGAGAAGTGATCAGCCCGCCGGCTCCCCGCGCCCTGGATATCTACAGACTGATTGTCGAAAACAACATCGTGAAAGTGGATACGGGCAGGCAGATCAAGCGCAGCAGGTTTCATTCAGAGCAGGTGGTGTACGCTAAAAAGGCATAACCATGAAGAGATGGAAAATTACAGGTCTTATGGCAACCATCGGCATTATTCTCTCGATCCCGCTCTACCTACAAAAAATGACCTCTGTCACTTCGTACTCAGACGGTGTACACACAGCGCTGTCGGCCACCTTTACGGGCAGCAAGAAATGCATGGACTGCCACAAAAATGAGTATGACAAATGGCAGGATTCTCACCACGATCATGCCATGGACGTGGCCAACGACAAAACCGTCCTGGGAGATTTCAACGACGCCGAATTCGAAATCCATAACGTCACATCACGGTTTTATCGAAAGGACGAAAAATTTCTTGTCCACACCCGGGGGCCGGACGGTCAAATGGGCGAGTTTGAGGTTACACACACATTCGGGTGGTACCCTTTGCAGCAATATCTGGTGCCGTTCCCCGGCGGTCGACTGCAGTGCCTTCCCATTGCCTGGGATGTCACAGAAAAGAGGTGGTACCATCTCAATCCGGATGGACCGGTTGACCCCAAAGACTGGCTGTACTGGACCAATGCCGGACAAAACTGGAACGGGATGTGCGCGGAATGCCATTCCACCAATCTGAAAAAAAATTACGACATCAAGAGCGATACCTACCAGACCACCTGGTCAGACATTGATGTCGGCTGCGAGGCCTGTCACGGTCCCGGATCGTTACATGTGGAATGGGCCGAACTACCGGACATGGCCCGGCCGCAGGTTGAAAACTTTGATCTTGTGGTGAAGACATCCGGACTCGGCTCGCGAAAACTGGTGGAACTGTGCGCGCCGTGTCACGCCCGGCGCGCTATCCTGGGGGATTATACCCATGCAGAAGCGGATCTTCTGGATAGCCTTCTGCCCAGCCTGCTCACTCCGGAGCTATACTTTCCTGACGGACAGATCCTGGATGAAGTCTATGTATACGGGTCCTTTACACAGAGCAAGATGTATCACCGGGATGTGCGCTGCAGTGACTGCCACGAAGTACACAGTATCAAGCTGATCAAAGAGGGCAACGACCTGTGTCTGCAATGCCACCGCGCCGATGAATATGACACCAAAGCGCATCACTTCCACAAGAAGAAAGGTGAGCAGGGGGAGCCCGTCAAATCAGCAGATGGCAGCGTACTGTTCGAAATCGGCACAGGGGCCGAATGTATACAGTGCCACATGCCGGGCCGTTACTATATGGGAATTGACTACCGTCCGGACCATAGCATTCGAATTCCTCGCCCCGACCTCAGCATAAAGATCGGCGCTCCAAATGCCTGCAACCGCTGCCACGCAGATAAAAACGCGCAGTGGTCTGATGACTACATCACCAAATGGTATGGTCCGGGGCGAAGACGTCACTACGGTACCATAATTGAAGCCGGACGCAACAGAAAACCTGAAGCGGCTAAAGATCTGATACAACTGGCCGCGGACCCCTTGTACCCGGTTATCGTACGGACCACCGCACTGTCCCTTTTAAACGCCTTTCCCGGAGATGAGACCACCGAGGCATATGAACTCGCACTAATGGATGAAGAGGCCCTGATCCGCCGGACAGCGGTTGAAGGCTTAAATGTCTCGGATATGAGCCGGCAAATCAAGCTCATTTCCCCGCTTCTCTACGATCCGGTCAAGGCCGTACGCATTGAAGCCGTCTCCGGGTTGGCCGGAGAGCCCTCAAAACATTTGGATGCCGACCGTCAGAAAGTGTTTCATACAGGTCTTAAGGAATTTATTGCAGCCATGGCATATTCCGGCGACTTTGCTTTTGGCCGGTACAACCTGGGCAATCTCTACGCTGAGTTGGATCGAACGGAGGATGCCGTTCGGAATTATCAGGCTGCCATCAAAATCGATGATCTGTTCTACCCGGCCAAGGTTAACCTGGCGATGCTTTTCAATCAATCAGGGAAGAATAATAAGGCGGAACACCTGCTTAGAGAGGTGATGACCACCCACCCGGAATTAGATAATATTGTCTATTCGCTTGGCCTGCTGCTGGCCGAAAAAAAGCAATACGAAGAAGCGGTCGTATACATGAAAAAAGCGT
>JAFDJF010000289.1 GCA_019307645.1 Deltaproteobacteria bacterium | reverse complement strand
TGCTTGATGCTACCGATCCGATTATTTCTATTGAGGACATGAGGAAAGAACTTGAATTATAAAATCGCCTTCAAAAAATCGGTTGCACGTGATCTCAGGAAAATAGATAAGAAACAGGCCACTAAAATATTAAAAAAAATTGAAGATGAACTTCCCGAAAAAGCGGAGACTTTGCCAGTATTAACAGGTAAATTTTCGGGTTTGAGAGAATTTCGGATCGGTGATTTTCGAGTAATATTCTCAATCATTGGCGACACAGCTCTTATTTTAAGAATTAGGCATCGAAAAGAAGCCTACCGATAAAATATAAAAAAACTTTTGTAAAAATCAAAGAACCCCACAAGGAGATTCCGGCGAAGGCCGGAATCCAGTCTTTTCAAACGGTTACAAAAACACTGGACTCCGGTTTTCACCGGAGTGACGACTTTTTACGAATTCATCAAAACTGAGTGTCATGACATTGAAAAATCTATTTGGAGGAAACATATGTCAGAAAAATACGAAGTCATTGTTGTAGGTGCAGGACATAACGGACTGCTTGCTGCGGCTTATCTTGCAAAGGCCGGTGTTAAGGTGGTTTTGGTGGAGCGACTTGATTATGTCGGGGGAGGTGTCGTGACGAGGGACGGGCTTGCCGCACCAGGATTTAAAACAGATATATGTTCGGTTGTACACGGAATGATTCAAGCAAACCCCCTTATTGTCAATGACGAACTGGGCCTTTTATCCAAATACGGCCTGAAATATATTTTCCCGGACCCGCAAATCATTGTCCACTACGACGACGGTTCATATATAAAAATTTTTAAGGATATCGACAAGACCTGCGAGTCCATTGCTCAATTTTCTGAAAAGGATGCCTCAGCTTATCGAAAGTTCCACGACTGGTCCCAAAAAATTCTCGATTTGATTACGGTCGGTCTCTTCAGTCCACCCCCGCCATTTCCCCATTTTATGTCTGTTCTTTATGAGAGTGAAGAGGGCCGAGAACTGGCCAGAAGCATGATGATCAGCCCCCTGAATATTATCGATTCTTTTTTTGAAAACGAAAAAGTCAGGATCCTCGCCACCCGTTGGGCGTCTGAGGTGGGGATCAAGCCTCAATCAATGGGAACCGGACTGGTTCTTTTCTTAATGATTCCCCTGTTACATAAATATGGGTGGGGTTTGGCTCTTGGCGGTTCAGGATCACTGAGTGAAGCAATTAAAGAGTCTCTTCTTGAAAACGGCGGTATTGTAAAGTTGTCCAGCCCCGTTAAAAAGTTCAAGGTTGAAGGGGGTGAATGTAACGGTGTTGTTCTTGAAAGTGGAGAAGAGATCATTGCCTCAAAGGCTGTGGTGGCAAATCTTCATGTCAAGCAGATCTTCAATCAAATGTTGTCAGAAAATGAACTCCCCACAGGGTTTCAGGATAGGGTAAGCAAGATTTTACCTTCGGATTTTTCCACATTCGTTTTGGGCTTGGCCTTGAATAAAAGACCGGGATTTAAGGCTTCTGAGGAATTTGATCAGGCCCTGTCCGTGGAATTTTCTCCCACTTCAATGGTGGATTACCTGCGTTACTTTGATGAACTTTCCTATGGGTCGTACCCGAAAATGCATCCGTACCTTTCTTGTGTAAGCCTCCACGATAAAAGCCGCGCACCGGAGGGAAAACATACCATGTCAATCGGAACCTATGCCCCGTACAATCTGAGGGACGGGGGGGCCAAGAAATGGGACGAGATCCGGGAGCAAACCGCTGAACGTCTTTTGGATTATATGCGGCAGCATATGACCAACCTGGAGGAAGAGGATATTGTCGGAAAACATATCATGTCACCGCTGGATCTGGAGCGGCATAACCCGGCAATGATGTATGGAGATTTTGGAACCATCGGCGCACATCTCCACCAAACGGCCGGAAACAGGCCTCTGCCTGCCTGGAATTACAGGACACCCGTAACAAAACTATATATGTGCGGGGCAAGTTGTCATCCGGGCGGCAGTGTCATCGGCGGCGGAAGAGCCGCGGTCCAGGTCGTCATGGAAGACCTGGGGATTGATTTTGAGGAGGTAGTTAGTTGAGCTCTCTGCCCTTGTCTTTGTACACCTCAAGACAGGCCCCCGATGATTTTGTAGCTTTGCTCCTTAAATACAATTTGCGTTCCCATTTTCGCGTTTTTCGCGTATTTCGTAGTTCCCCCCATCCATCATGACCACCTGAGCAGTTCCCTCTATTCTTTATACTAACCTTGAGGGATCTCGGTCACCGTGGAAGGCAAAAAATTAGAGATAGCAAAATATAATTAGATGGTTTTCTTAGTTTCTTACGGATGTCCCACTGTCCCTTCATTGGTAACGATTTAGTGTTTTTGTTCAATTGGGGTTAGAGTTTGATCGGATAATCGCCGTGTTTGTGTGCGGCGTCGACCATCCACTTCAGCCTTGTGGGATCCACAAAGGGATGAGAATGGGCTGCAGAGAGAATGTAGCCGCCCCCTTTGGCCGCATCCTTTATGGCCTTCTTAACCGCATCTTCAATCTCCTGCCGGGTGCCTTGAACCAGCAGATAGGAAACATCCAGATTGCCGATCAGAACCAGTTTATGACCCACCTGCTCCCGTACTTTTCCCAGCTCCACACCCGCCGTGGGCTCCATGGTGATGATGCCGTCAAACCCCCAGTCTATGAATTTGTCCAGTAGCTGGTAGATATTCCCGCACGAGTGGAATATGAATTTCTTGTTTTGCTTGTGAACGGCCTCTGCAATGCGTCGGTAGCTTTCACCATACAGCTTTTCCACCATGTCCGGGCGCATCATCGGCCCGGTTTTCTGGGCCAGATCATCTCCCCCCAGCACCATCTCAACACCGGACTGCATCACTCCTTCCAGGTACCTGAGGTAGAAATCCGTGTAGAACTCAGTGACTTTCTTCACGAATTCCGGCTTCTGATATATGAACTTGGTGAACTCCACGAATCCGATCGGCTGCCAGCTGTTTTCAAATATGCCGGGTGCGGCATAGCCGATAGGCAGAATCCTGTCGCCATAGTCATCTACCAGATTCTTATGAAAAACAGTGGCGTACTCAATGACCCTTTCGAATACAGGGGCCTTCTCATCGACCCAGGCCTCCCACTGCTCTTCTGCCGGGCACAACGGACGACTGTAGTTGAGTATCATGTTGCCCTTGTGGTCCGAGCCCATTTCCCAGACACGGCCGAAGACATCATGCCACACCAGCCCCAAATCGGATTCAGGGTCTTCTTCAAGCTGCATAAACGCGTATATGGTCCAATTGGCATCGAATCCCAGCTTTATGGCACTCTCCATCACGCCTGTGTAGTTTCCATAATACGTATTGTTCCAGAACGCGCTGTCGTTCATCAGGTCCCTGATCGAGTTCCTGGTTTCGGGATCCTTGATCATGGCCACAAAATCCGTGGGTTCTTTTCCCATGATCCGGTTGACCGTGGCCGGGTCCATTATAAGGCCCATCACCGGTACGCGGTCCGGCTCTTCATGGTTTATGGCGGTCAACAGGCGCTCTTTGAAGTCCATCACGATGTTGTGCTCCATCCTTTGACGATATCGGTGCCGGTGATCGCATCGGGAGCGAAGGCGTCGGCCCCCACCTCTAGTGAAAACTTCTCTGTAAGCGCTGCCCCGCCAATGATAATCCTGACCTTGTCTCTGACACCCCGTTTCTTGAGCTCTTCTATGACCTTTCCTACTTCCCCGGCAGTGATTGTCAGCAGGCAGGATATCCCCAGCGCAAGGGGCTTGTGCAGATCAACAGCATGGGGAAACTTCTCGGTGGGCACATCGATGCCGAGATCGATGATCTCAAAGCCCGCACTTTTTGCGTAGTTTGTGAAGATGTTTTTGCCCAGATCGTGCAAATCCCCGGCCACGGTACCCACAACAATGGTTCCCAACTGCCGCGATCCGCCCGCCGCCATAAGCGGCCCGAGCAGTTCCATGACCGCCTTGGCAATCTCACCGGAATATACCAGTTCGGTCAAAAACCAGTCACCATCCTGGAACCTTTTTCCCACAACCTCAAGGGCTTCAGAAGTGGCATTAACGGCGTCCTGAACTGCGACAGCCGCCTCTCCATTGACTACCGAATTAACCTGCGCAATCGTGGCGGCCATGTCCAGAGAAAGCAGTGAATTCTTCAGCTTCTCGCAAAGGTCATTTACCATTATCAACCCCCCGACTTAACCCTGACGCTGCAAAAAACGCCCAGCGCAACCCCTAAGGAGAAGATAAACGATTTGAGATATCGGGTCAAGCAGATTATCAAACATATCCACAAGATGGCCTATTTCACATAATGCTTATGCTTTTTGCTCATAATCTTCTTCGTCCAATCAAGATGATTCCGTAAAAAGTCGTCACTCCGGTGAAAACCGGAGTCCAGACCAGCTGGAACCATTTGATATAACTGGATTCCGGCCTTCGCCGGAATGACGGAAAATGGTGTTTTCCGACTTTTTACGGAATCATCAAAGAGTGGATTGTTGAATTGACATCTGCTTAATAATCGTTTATATTTTCAGTAAAAAATAAGAACTATTTTCAATTTTGATGTTTTTCCCGCTGAGTTAACTGGAAATTCATTGTTTCAAGATTGAAACATTATTTTTGGTTTTTTTC
>JAFDJF010000288.1 GCA_019307645.1 Deltaproteobacteria bacterium | reverse complement strand
CGGCGGGATTCACGGTTGCTCCACAAACCCCTGGCCCAGACCTGGTTGAATTGAGACATTGGATTGCATTCAGTCGCGCTCTCCGAGGCGTAGGCTCTACGAGCCGGAGGCCAGGGCAGGCTCTGAACCCGCCAAAGGCGGACAGGCCATGAACCCTAACTAATTACAATACATTTTATAAAAATTCTATAAAAATCGGCAAGGATCATTGTCTGCCGTAAGTCCCTGCAAGTTTATAGGATTCTGAAGGCCTGAATCTTTTTGGAAATCGGTTGGCGAACATGTGTCTAACTGTTTGAATTGCTGTAACAGTTTAGCGTTTTGAAAGGCAGAATCTGATCGGAATTGTCAGGCCGCTAGGGTCTCTTTTTAGAAGCCCGCATATTTGAGAGTCATTCCAAAATGACGGCAGCTTGCTACACAATTTGTTTTTAGGGGCCTACACAGGGCGTCTTCCGCTCCAAGTTGCTCTTGTCTGCCTTTCTGTTGCTTGAAATCGGGTTAAACCGTGAACCCTGAACCTGGGTAGTTACCTGCTTTCTTATCTTCTCCTTTGACGCACTGATTTTTAGGTTGACATGCCAATCCATTGCGTTGTCAACTCATCTGTATCCAGGAACTACACCCATTGTGGGCTTCTGGTCTGATGAAATTATTTGTCGATTCTGTAAAAACAATTCAAGAAATACCCATTCCAGGAGGCATAGAATGGCTCGCCAGGACATCTTCACCGATGCGGACATAAGGCAAATAGAAGCACATGGACTTGCCGTGGGAGAGATATTCAGGCAACTTGATATATTCAAGAATCCCGCATCTTACCTCAAACTGGTCCGGCCGTGCACAAGAGGAGACGGCATCAGGGTTATTGAACAGGCAGAGATACAGAAATTGAGAGCGAGGTATGAGGATGAGATTCCTGAACGTCGTTGCCTCAAGTTTGTTCCCGCCTCGGGTGCCGCTTCCAGGATGTTTAAGACGCTTCTTGGAGAGCTGAACAAGAGGAAAGACATCCTGCGGGAGTCTGTTGAAAACAAAGCCCGGACAGGGCAACAAGACCGGCAGGAACTTCTTAAGTTTATAAATAATACCAGAAGGTTTGCGTTCTTCCAGGATTTGAAATCCGTGCTGTCAAACAGAGGCCTCCAAATTGACATACTAATTGAAGAGGGAAGGTTTACTGATGTTATCCGTTTTCTGCTGGCTGAAAACGGCCTCAACTATGCCAATCTGCCAAAAGGCCTGCTGAAGTTTCATGAATATGTGGATGGAAGTCGTACTGCCTTTGAAGAGCACCTCGTTGAAGCCGTGTCATATGTCGCTGATCAGGAGGGGCCGTGTCATCTTCACTTTGCTGTTTCACCGGAACACATGAAAAAGTTCAGGTCTTTGTTGGAAAAGGTAAAACCGGTTTACGAAAAAAAATACCCGGTCTTTTTTCAGGTGGATTTTTCAGTACAAAAACAATCCACGGACACCATTGCAGTAGATCCGGATAACAACCTGTTCCGGGACGAAAAAGGCAGGCTTTTATTTCGGCCCGGAGGCCATGGCTCTTTAATAGAAAATGTGAATGATCTTGAGGCGGATATCATTTTTTTAAAAAATATAGACAACGTTGTCCCTGACCGGCTTAAATCTGAAACTTTTAAGTGGAAAAAGATCCTGGGCGGGTATCTCATTACATTGCAAAACGAGATTCATGGCTATCTGGAGAACCTGTCATCGGGAGACGTTGATGAGTCACTATTGGCTGAAGCAATGACCTTCATGAATGACGAGCTTTGTTGTCAGGTCCCCGATGCCGGTGCCTCTTTTGAAGAGAAAAAAGCATTCATCATGGAAAGACTCAACCGGCCCATCAGAATTTGCGGGATGGTCAGAAATGAAGGAGAACCCGGCGGAGGCCCATTTTGGGTGCAGGATGAAACCGGCGAGGTGTCTCTTCAGATTGTGGAGACAGCTCAGGTTGATCCTGATTCCCGGGAGCAGCAGGATATCCTGGAATCTTCCACACACTTCAACCCGGTAGACCTTGTGTGTGGTGTTCGCGACTGGCAGGGAAGACCCATAGACCTGCGAAATTATATAGATGAAAAAGCGGTTTTTATCTCTCAGAAGTCAAAAGATGGAAAAGGCCTGAAGGCCCTGGAGCATCCCGGTCTTTGGAATGGGGCCATGGGCAGATGGATTACAATCTTTGTGGAGGTGCCGATAATCACTTTTAATCCCGTAAAGACTGTAAATGATTTGCTGCGGAAGGAACATCAGCCGGGATGACATTGAATCGGGAATAGGGATAATGACAAGATTGAAGATATTGACATTGTTTATGAGCATCACAGTCTTATTCTGGACATCATCTTCGGCTGTGCGGGCAAACGATAAGCTGAGGATTATTGTCAGTATTGTTCCTCAGAAATATTTTGTGGAAAAAATAGGCGGTGACCTGGTTGATGTCTCAGCCATGGTTTTACCCGGATCAAATCCCGCCACATATGGGCCTAAACCTCAGCAGATGGTCGGATTGACCAAAGCCAGAATATACTTTGCCGTTGGCGTGCCTTTTGAGAAGGTATGGTTGAAGAAATTCGTTAGTGTCAATCCCGAGATGACGGTTGTTCATACTGAGGACGGGATAGAAAAGAGTTCCATGGAGGTACAGGATTCCCATGATGAAGAGACGCATTATCATGGGATCAAGGATCCGCATATATGGCTCTCTCCGCCACTTGTCATGATACAGTCCCGTAACATCTTCTATGCTTTAACGAAAGTTGATCCTGAACACAAAGAAGCATACACAGAAAACTACAAGTCTTTTATCAGGGAAATTGTTGATCTCGATATGAAAATCAGAGATGTGTTTTCAGGAGAAGGGGAGGGTGCCCGATTCATGGTTTATCACCCTGCCTGGGGCTATTTTGCAGAAGCCTATGGATTAAAACAGATCCCCGTTGAGATAGAAGGTAAAGAGCCGAAAGCCAGAGAACTCCAAAATTTGATCCAATATGCCAGAAAAGAGAAGGTGAAGGCGATTTTCGTTCAGCCCCAGTTTTCCGCAAAAAGCGCCCACACCGTCGCAAAATCCATTGGATGCCGGGTTATGTATGTCGACCCTCTGGCGATAAACTGGGTAGAAAATCTACTGAAGGTAGCGGAGGAATTTATGGTTTCTCTTGAATAGGAACCCAGCGATCTTTTGGCGGCGGGGCTTTTTCCACAACGTTATGGGTCTGCCGGCGAAGCGACTGATACTGCACAACGCGTTTGATCATCCAAATGATGAGCCAAAAAAATGCGAATAGCGTTAGAACGGGATCGATTAAATAATCCCATATATTAGAGGATTCATAGATCCCCATCAGGTAGGCTGAAACATCAAGAACAATAATAACCACGACGAAATAAAGATTGAAATACCATGCGGTCAGTGCAAGAGCAAAAAAGAACGCGAGAAAAGTTTTTGAGCTGTAGCCCAACGCATATGGATCAAAGTCAGTAAAGCCCAGGGAAAAGGGGTACAAAAACAATCCGACCGTCAGCACCAGCAGCATGAATAAGAAAAAGCTTCTGGGTGTGTAAAAATTCCTGTCAAGCAGGGCAAACATGCTTGCGGTAAAAAGTAGAATCAATGTGGTGATGCTCAGATCTCCCAGGAGCCCCCGGATGTATCCTGCAACCGGTAGGCCATTAATCGGCATAAATACCAGGCAACCGGCCGGAAGAAGTAAAACACCACGGACTGTAATGGGAAGACGCAGCTGTTTGCTCGCAACCAGAATTATTGTAACAAGCAAAAGGGCGGGCCCTGCAATATGTATTATTGTTGGCGCGACGGAAATCATATTTTTTGTTTCACCCATCTTAAGTTAAACTGAACATGTTTGATATGTGTACCATTCCATGAATAAAGCAAATGGAAGTCCCCGTTTTGTGTCCGGATGATATACGGATATGCAAATCCAGGAGAACGGTCCTGGCAGTTTTCATCTTCTGCTTTTTCAAATTCATATATGGCCCGCCATGTGTTCCCATTGTCTTCAGAGCAGGATAACGTCATGTCACATCTTAGGTCTTCATCGTTATTGTGGATGAGCAATATCGCTCCGTTTTTCAACCGGATGGATGCAACCGCGGCATTCGGATTGGGCACATCCACTTTAACCGGATCTAACCAGGTGGTTCCGCCGTCTGTTGTGCGAACCAGTAAGACCCTTGGGAGCGTTTTTCCGCTGTATCGCATGAAGCCTACCCCGGTTTTCTGCGTAATGGGAACAATGACCGGTTGTAGCGAATAACGGCCCCAGGACAGACGGATTTTCCGGATAACATTCCCCTGTCTGTCAAGGTGAAGCAATTCACTGAATTTACCAATAAACTCGTGATATACAGGCAGCCCGATAGTGCCGTCTTCAAAGAGAAAGGGATTGCCTTTGACCAGGGTGCTCAGGTTACAAGATGGAGAGGATATCAAACGTCGCGAAGGGGTCCAGGTCTTCCCCTCATCTGTTGATGTCGTCAGATTGATGGCGCTTCCGGACCATCCCCCGAATGAAATGCTGACGTAAAACAACCACAGTTTGGAGCTTTTGTCTTTGATGACAACGGGATTGCCTAGTGACTTGATATAGCGATCAAGGTCTTG
>JAFDJF010000807.1 GCA_019307645.1 Deltaproteobacteria bacterium | reverse complement strand
TCCCTTGTTTTAACAAATACCACCCTGCTTTCGTGCGCCCCTTCTTTGATTCTGACTTCACTGGCATCAAGCCCCCCTGCATCGCTGTATGCTACGGTGATAGCACCTGCAATATCAAGGGTATTTTCGGAAAGCTTTCCTGAGACCAGCACTGTGGGTCCAGGTACGGAAACAGATCTCAAGACGGTATCATTTTCGCCTGCCAAGGACCGGATGGTCTCATTTTCTCTCTTGTTTCTCCCCACCACAATTTTCGTGTGAGGGGCAATACGAAAATGCCTCCCCAACTTCAGGAGTTCTAACTCCCCCGTCTCCACGTCGACTTTGGAGGTGAGCAGGTCTTTCAATCGACGCGAAAAACCCTTTTCAGTCAGGAGGCACCCCCCTGCTGGCGTGGGATACTCTGTTATGCCCTTTCTTTGCGCCATTTCCATTTGGGGTTTTCTTGAACGTCCTTGAAAATCCAGGAGCTGCTCCCTTTGGACCCAGCCTTTCTCTTCAGGAATTGTTGGTGCAAGGAGCTTTGCCGAAAGGGGTCTCAGAAGAAGTCCGTTGAGCCCGCTTTCGGCTGCAACCAGATCAAGGGATTTTCTGTTCTGGGACATGGGCCTCTGGCCCAGGACCTCACCTGAAAAAACAAAACCAGCCTTTTCCTCTTCCAACATTTCACCGGCGATTCGAAACATCAGCGCATGGCAATCGATACAGGGATTCATGTTTCCGCCATAACCATGTTTCGGTTGCTTGACCACTTCCAAGTGGCGGCGTGTGATGTCTGCCACTTTAAACGGGACTTCAATTGCGCGAGCCGATTTTCTGGCCTTTCCGGATTTGAAAAAGGGGGTTTCAAAAAAAAGGGCCAGGACATCAATGCCCTGGGCCCTTATCAAATCAGCGGCCATCATGCTGTCGAGGCCCCCTGAAAAAACGCATATTGCTTTCATGGCATATCTTTAATTCTTTTCTATAATCCCACCTTTGCTAACGATTCCATCAGGGATTCCTGTTCTTCTGTCAGTTCTTTTGGTACTTCGATGTTAATTTCAACGTAGGCATTTCCTTTGCCTGAACCGTTGTTGACCTTCATACCCTGACCTTTCAAACGAAATTTGGCATTATCCTGGGTTCCGGGAGGGATTTTTAACTTCAGTACCTTTTGCTCGATGGTCGGCACCTCGATTTCGGATCCTAATACGGCTTCAGAAAACCTGATTTTTTGATTTACATACAGGTCAGCATTTTCCCGCCTGAATGTAGGATGTGCAAGCTCCTTGATCTGGACATATAGATCTCCCGGCGGACCGCCAAACAGGCCGGGTTGTCCCTTCCCCTGCAATCTCAATGACAGAGACCTTCTCCTGTCGTCCGTCAATCTGATAGGCGATGGTCTTATTTGTGGATTTGCACAATTCTTCCAGGGTCATCGGGAGCTCATAGACCAGATTCTGACCTTTTGCCCCTTGACCATGACCCTGAAAACCTCGTCCTTCCTGTCCAAAGCCGCCCGCCCCTCCGTACATCTGGCCAAAAGGGTTGCGGCCCCTTCCCCCTCCACCGAATCCGAATTCCCTGAAGATACTTCCTAAATCAAAGCCCTTGAAGATGTCTTCCTGGGTGAATCTGTTTTGAAAGCCCTCGGCGCCGAACATATCGTACTGTTTTTTCTTCTCGGGATCACGTAGGACTGCGTAGGCCTCATTAATGTCTTTGAACATTGCCTCGGCGGAATCGTTTCCTTTGTTATGATCTGGATGGTACTTGAGGGCTAATTTTCGATAGGCCTTTTTAATCTCTTCAGGGGAGGCTGATTTTGAAACTCCTAAGATTTTGTAATAGTCTTTGCCGGGCATGTTTTAAGGGTTAAAACTCCATAGGAAATTGATGCTTATTTTTCAAATTTAATCACAAGGAGTGAGAAGTCAAGATAGCATAGGATACAAGATTTCCTTATGATACGCCGTTGTGGCGCATTACAGAATTTTTTATCGAAATCTGCTCTTTATTTTTGTCCATGTGATAGAGGGTTGCGCCAATTGGCGCAAAGGATAGGAGGAGAAGATTCAAACCTGGGATCAAGAAAGGGAGCCCAAAGCCTAAATGGAATGGAATAGAATTTAATAATAAACGGAAACGGGTCTTGAACGGGACCAGTTGTCTTGCCGGG
>JAFDJF010000287.1 GCA_019307645.1 Deltaproteobacteria bacterium | reverse complement strand
GTGCCCGGTAAGGACTGCTGAGTCCTTTAATGCGCTTGTGTACAACACATGTATTTATTTTTGGATACAAAAAAGTCAAGGGCAGGTCCTGGGCCATCAGGGGCATGATCTCGCCGAATATCCGATTGATCTCCTCAGGATCGACAGTTTTTTTATTCTCTTTGAGGAGCTGGATAACACGGGGATTGCTGTATCCCAAAGGTGAATCCTCTCCGAACCATTGCAGGAGTTTGTTTGCACCCTGATAAAAGCGGTTAATTGCAGCCTGGAATTGACCCGACGTTATTCTATTCCTTAAGAGGTTTCCCTCCAGAACCTGGATATCCATCTGGATACCGATCCGTCGAAACTGGGCCTGGATCAGGATTGCTGCTTCGCTGTACGCACCCATGGTGTCATCTGTGGGGATAATGATTTCAAAACGAAAGTCCTTTCCATCTTTTTTTCGAACGCCATCATTTCCCTCCTTCCAGCCTGCTTCACCGAGCAAATGTTTGGCAGCTTCCTGATTATGAGGGAGAGGAGGAGGTATTTCATCATGTCTGTATTGGTGCCCGGTGAACACAACATCGAATATCTTAAGGTCTTCGGGCATATTTAGCACACGGAGAATTTCCTTTCTATCTATGGCCAAGGTCAAAGCATGACGGACCTTCTGATCATTAAAAATAGGATCTTTCAAGTTCCAATAGATGGCCGAGAGCCAAAGAAGATTAGGGAGGAGGGCATAATACGTCCGGAATTGGGGGTTTTTAGCCAATTTGGGGATATCGGAGCGATTGAAAAACGGTAGGACATCCACATTTCCGCTCATAAGTTCTGTGAGAGAGGAGGTAGAGCCAAATTTCAGGAAAACATGCTCAATCTCAGGTTTCCCTGCATAATAATCAACGTTGGCTTCAAATTCCATCATGGTTTTTGGCACATGCCGCACATAGCGATAAGGGCCGTTTCCGACAGGCTGAATCCAGAAATCCCATTCCCAGAATTTCTTGGGATCCAGGTTTTCGAGTATGTGTTTTGGCCAATATGCCAGCCAATCATCACGAAAATCTTTAGGTGATTCAAAAATTATGGTAAGAGAATGGTCATCATGAACAGTGATAGATTGCATGCCTAGCCAGGCATCATCAAGCAGGATGTCCGGGCGGGAGATAAGCTCAAGCGTGAACCTTATATCATGGGCTGTGACTTTTGCTCCATCATGCCAATTCACATCCTGGCGGAGATAGAACGTCCAGGAACGATAATCCTCGGAATGATCCCATCGCTCGGCCAGTTTTCCTTGTATATGTCCGTTTTCATCAGTTGTGAACAAGGGTAGGAAAACAAGAAACTTGGCATCCATTTCCATATAGGGCCCCAAGACCCGTTCATCATAGGGATAGAGAACAGTAATAGTGGAACTGTTGACTGAAGGCCTGCCTCCCGGTTTCTGGCAGTTGAAATTCATCAACGAGATTAAGAGAATGAGCGCTGCAGCTAAAATTTGTTTTTTCATTCCTCCTCTTCGATCCAGAGGTGTTCCATATGCGCTAATGGGTATGCCCTGTATGGACTGCTGAGTCCTTTAATGCGTTTGTGTACAACACATGAATGTATTTGGGGAAACAAAAAAGTCAAGGGCAGGTCCTGGGCCATCAGGGGCATGATTTCACTGAATATCCGGTTGACCTCCTCAGGATCGACAGTTTTTGTGTTCTCTTTGAGGAGTTGGATAACACGGGGATTGTTGTATCCCAAGGGTGAATCCTCTCCGAACCATTGCAGGAGTTGGTTTGCCCCCTGGAAAAAGCTGTTAATTGCTGCCTGGAATTGGCCCGACATTATTCTTTTCCTTAAGAGGTTTCCCTCCAGAACCTGGATATCCATCTGGATACCGATCCGTCGAAACTGGGCCTGGATCAGGGTTGCTGCTTCGCTGTACGCCCCCATTCCGGGATCCCCTGTGGGGATAATGATTTCAAATCGAAAGTCCTGGCCATCTTTTTTGAGGACGCCATCATTCCCCTCCCTCCAGCCTGCTTCATCGAGCAATTGCACGGCAGCTTCCTGATTATGAGGGAGAGGGGGGGGTATTTCATCATGTCTGTATTGGTGCCCGGTGAACACAACATCGAATATCTTGAGGTCTTCGGGCATATTAAGCACACGGAGGATTTCCACTCTGTCCACGGCCATTGTCAAAGCACGACGGACCTTTGGATCACTGAAAATGGGATCTTTCATGTTCCAATAGACAGCCGAGAGCCAATAAAAATTGGGGAGGTGATAATACGTCCGGAATTGAGGGCTTTTGGCCAATTTTGGGATGTCGGAGCGATTGAAATACATTAGGACATCCACATTTCCGCTCAGAAGTTCGGTGAGAGAGGAGGCAGAGCCAAATTTCAGGAAAACGCGCTCAATCTCAGGTTTCCCATCATAATAATCAAAGTTGGCTTCAAATTCCATCAAGGTTTTAGGCACATGCCGCACACAGCGATAAGGACCGTTTCCGACAGGCTGATTCCAGAAATCCCATTTCCAGAATTTCTTGGGATCCAGGTTTTCGAGTATGTGTTTTGGCCAATATACCAGCCAATCATCAAGAAAATCTTTAGGCCACTCAAAAATGATGGTAAGAGAATGATCATCATGAACAGTGATTGATTGCATTCCTAGCCATGAACCATCAAACATGATGTCAGGGCGGGAGATAAGCTCAAGAGTGAACTTTATATCATGGGCTGTGACCAATACTCCATCATGCCAATTCACATCCTGGCGGAGATAAAACGTCCAGGAACGATAATCCTCGGAATGAACCCATTTTTCAGCCAGTTTTCCTTGCATATGTCCTTTTTCATCAGTAGTGAACAAGGGTAGAAAAACAAGTAATTTGGCATCCACATCGGAATTTGGCCCCAAGACCCGGTCATCCCAGGGGTATAGAACAGTGATAGTGGAGCTGTCGACTGAAGGACTGTCTACCGGTTTCTGGCAGCAGTAGTTCAGCCATGAAAATAACAATAGAAACGCTGCAGCCAAGACTTGTGTTCTCATTCCTCCTCTTCGATCCAGAGGTGTTCCATGAACTTGGCGGGATAGATCCGATTCGGGCTTTTCAGTCCCTGAATGCGCTTGTGAACAACATTGAAGTTTACTTGTGGATAGAGGCCCCGTTATTCCCCTCAAATCGGAAGAAGAATATCAAGTGAAAGAAAAAGTGTCAAACAGCATACGGAACATTGTGACCGGCTGAATGAATTGCGATCATTCATGCCGCAGTCTTTTAAGCATGTCCCGGGCGTTCTGGTTATCCGGACTGAGTTCGAGGGATCTCTCATAATTCCGGATTGCCAGTTCTTTCTGGCCGTTCTTCATGTAGGCTTCGGCGAGGCTGTCGTATCCGTTGGCTGATTTCGGGTAGAGCTCGACATTCAGCTTGAAAATCTCGATGGCCTCCGCGGGTTCGCCTGTGTTGAGCAGCCGGTATCCCAACTCATTGGACTCTCTCCCATCGAAATACAGCTCCGGCTGACCTGCCTCCCGGAGGGCGCGGAATTTCTGAAGGCCGACCTCGATGCCGGCCCGTCGAATCTCCTTCTCCACGGCATAGGCCGCAGAGGACGCGATGCGGCGTTCGAGCATATCGATCCGGCCTTGGATCATGCCCACATCACCGGGGAGAATCTCAATCATTTTTTTGTATGAATCCAGCGCTTTCTCCAGCTCACCGTCCTGCAGATAAAGGGTTGCGAAAATCATGTATGCATTGGCGGATTGGGGAAAGTTTTTCTGTATGTATTTCACCACTTCTACCGCCTCTGCCCGCCCTCCTCTGTCCAAGAGTTTGTAGGTCTGCATGCTGAGCACATGTTCCGGGGCATCCACGGGAAAGCCGTATGCGGTAGAAAGGCGCGGGTAGAAGTCCAGGATATCGCTGTCTTCGTAGGTGATGGACAAGAACTTTTTGAACTGCTGGCGGCTATTAAGAAAGTCCCCGGCGTTTTGGAGGATCAGGTCCCGCCCGCCCCGCCAGCGAAAGGGATTGTTGATGATGGCGGCCTGGAAAAGCTCTGGATGTTCGAACAGCGTGTACATCGCAAAATTGGCGCCAGCCTGAGGCCCCATCACCACCCTGTAGTTCTTGGCCCTATAACGGGTCTCGACATAGGGGATGAGCTCTTCCTGAAAGGGGGTGGCAATGGATGCCATCCATAAAACAAGCAGCCCTAGAACCAAGAGTGCAGCCGGTTTCCCATTATGAGACACAGTTCCCTCCCCAAGAAACATTGCAACGGATTTTGTAGGTTTTGGTTTAGAAAAAAGCTAACGCCTGACCCTGCGGGCTTTGGGCGGGACCCAGTTCTCGATAAACCGGCTGCCGCCCTGGGCTTCGTCGATCAGTGCCTGGAATATCGCCCGCATGTGCCCGTCGGGCAGGGTGCCGATGACCATACGGCCGTTGATGATCATGGTGGGGGTGGACCGGATGCCGTAGGAGTAGTCGTCCGAGGTCCTATCATACTCGGTCCCAGTATTGACGATGGTCCGGACAAGATCCTGAGTATAGGGGTCATCCAGGGCCGCCTCGATGCCGTATTTCCGGGCCAGCTCTTCCCTCCATTCCGGCCCCTGGTTGAAGTTGGCGAAAATCTCGTCATGTAAAACCAGGAACTGGGCCGGATCGTAGGCCGCCATGTAGCAGAGATCGCAGGCACCGGGGTGAAGGTCCTTTTCTTCGACCACGGAATTGCACTTGGCCTCGAGCGGGAAGAACTGGAAGGCGACATTGATCATGCCGGGGAATTCCTCGCTGAAGCGTAAAAGCTGGTCCTCGAGGAACAGGCAGTCCGGGCACAGGAAGTCCGCAAATTCGATGATGCGGATGGGGGCCGCGTAGAAATCATCGGTCGAACGGATGGTCCAGTAGGGAGAGATGAAGCTGGGATCGCCGACCTCGGGGAGGTCGTAGAACTGCTTGACGATCCGCATGGAGATGCCGAGGCGGGCCTCCTCTTTGGCGTCGTGGAGGGACATCATGCCGTAGGCCCCCAGGGCTGTGATGACGGCAAAGGTGACGAGCATCATGAAAGAGGGGCGGAGGTCGGGGATCGGCAGGCGGTACTTCTCGCGCCCGATGCCGTATTTCCAGAAGAGGACAAAACTCAGGATGGAAAACAGGTAGTAGCCGCTACAGAGGAGGCACAGGTTACCCAGGACAAAAACGGTGTAGAGGAAGAGGGCCATCACACCCAGCATGTTTAGCAGCGCGATGAAGGCGTTGGTGCGTTCGAAGCGTTCGGAGGGGAAGAGGGCACCCAGGGCCACCAGCGCGCCCACGATCAGCCCGAAATAGCCCATGGGGACGCCCATTATGGCAGAGAGGGATGAGAAGGCGGAGCTGTCGCAGTTGAAGAAGGCGCTGATGTCACAGAAGGAGCCTTCGAAGATGGACTCGGGGAAATTGGCGATAAAATAGTGGCGAATGGTGAGCAGCGAGGCCGCCATCATACCTATGCCGCTCAGGAAGCTAAGGAACCGGGGCCAGCGGGCGCCGTTCAGGGTCAGGCTGTTTGCCATCTATGATTCCTCCGATAGACACTCTCGAATTTGTCTCTACAGAGTACAGATTTTGGATAGTGAAATCAAGGGAAAGCAGTCGACAACGATCTAGTGCAGGGCGCGGCCGCAGCCGGACAGTGTTCTATCGTCCAGGATCACGGTCACGGTGGACTCGAATTCCTCGCCGCTCATGGTGTCCTGGCAGGGGCGGCCTTCGATAAGAATGGTCAGCTCGCGGCCCTCGTCCCGGACCCGGTAGGTCGTGGTGCGGGCCCTTTGATCGGTTTCGGGGTCGGGCGCGGCGAACTCATAGCGGGCCTCTCCGTAATCCGTTACCAGGACGATGCGGTCAGCGGTGTAGATCTCGAGGTGCCAGCCGGGCTCGTTGCCCACAGCCCGGAAGCTCACTCCGTTGAGCTTGGCATGCTCCCAGATGGCTGCGACACGATTGTTGCGGCAGTTGTACTGCTCCAGTTGGCTGAGGATGAGCAGGGCTTCCTCTCCCTTGCTCCAGAAGGTTAATTCCCCGTCGCTGTATTTGGCGCCCGACCCGGAAGGCACGTGCGGCAGGGGCACTGTCCTTCCCGGCAGGAAAAGCCAGGCCTTCTCGCCTTCGATCCGGGCTACAAAGGAGTAATCCTCCCCGCATTCAAAGACAAAGGTCTGGGCATCGTCTCCGGGCGGCAGAGC
>JAFDJF010000286.1 GCA_019307645.1 Deltaproteobacteria bacterium | reverse complement strand
ATCATCCAAGAATTTTGCAGTATCAACGCCCACCAAACCGCTTTCTTAAGCGCTCCATGTGGAAAAACGAGGGGTTGATACCTGCTGCTTCTCCATCCAGATTCTGAAATTCGTCATACGTATAATTGTTGCTTGAATGGGTCCTTTGAATATCTGACACGAAGAAACCAATCGGACTTATGGCACCGTCACCATGAACAACCCACACATGGTTGTAAAATAGATAAGGTCTTCCACGCCTGTCATAGAATTCAACATAGTAACAGCAGTATCTATCAGGGTCCAAATACATGATCGCCTTTGATACAGAGGAAACTATTTTGGGAATATATTGCAGCATTTTCACGTTTACACGTGTATATAACTGGTCGGCAGTACCTCCACCGGGTTTGCCCGGGATTTCCTGCAGTTGATCAATTCCCTGACGACCGCAAAGCAGTAATTTTTGACCCAAATATTCCCATGCGTAATTGGTTGGCTTACCCTGAAAGCCCGTAGCCGCGTCCCACGTGATATCCTGCCCACCCGGCATCTTATCCCAGCGCTGAGCTGTAGACATTCTACGAACTCTTCTCAAGGTTGGTATATACATCCACATGTCATCCTGCTTATCTGCACTGTCGTAGCGGTGGGTTATCATAACAAGCCCTATAAGGTCATACGGCGAGTAAAATCCCATTGCACTGAAAAACTCATAGTTATTTGGGTTAGGCACTATTTTCGGAACATGCTCTCCATGCAATCTCCCGCTCCACCAAAGATAGTCTTGTTCAGCTACACTGTGTCTTGTATGCCCTTTTTTGTCAGTAACTGCAGTGTAGAATTTAGCACAAAGTTCTTCACCATAATTTCGCGAGTTTACAAAATTCCAGGCCATCTCCAGACCGTCTTCTGTGTCCGGGAAAGGAAATCCATTTGCGTAATCAATAAGATGTCCTTTTTTATCCAAACGCGCCTTCCCCTTGTTTTTTTCAGTGGCTTCCCTTCTAAGCTTTATGTGTGTGCCCGGCCATTGTTCCGAAGGAATATTTTCCACCTCGTTTATCCTGATCCCGCCCCATAAATCCGGCTTTGCAAGGATATCATAATAAATATCTGGAAGGAGATCTTTGATTTCCTCAATGGGTTTGGCCTTGTAACCCCACGCATTGATGATCTTTTGATTTGGAAAGGCTTCTCCATGCCGAACACCTTTAAAATCTTCCAAGGGCACTGCAGCACAATGGATTCCGTACCATTTGCCTGTGTAATTGCCAGGAACTTTATCAGGTAATACAAAGGCTTGTGTAATATCTGCCTGCCCAGCCGTGAACAAATAAAAGATCGAGAGCATAACTGATACCGATAGACTTTTAGTCACAATTTTCATGGTTTAATTCCTCCTTCGTGCTGTTTAGAGTTTTCAATACGCTTAAGTTAAAATCATAAAATATTTTTTACAGAAATTCAATTTATAATTTTGTGAGCCCTTAGTGAGGCAGAAAGGATCTTTACAAAGATGTTTTGGTTTCTTACAATGGCATGACGGAAAGACAAAAAATGTGTTGGCACAAGCTGCTGTAACAGGCGCCTGGATATTCAAAACATCTTTCTGGGATGTTGTCCGAGAATAGCAATTTTTTCCAAAATCGTGGACAGCCTCCTAGGTGAAACAACCACAATTAAGCCATGGAGGTGAACAAAATGGAAGAGATGAAAGACTACAGCGGCCCGTTTCGACCGGATCTGAAGTATGAGGAATTTTCCAAGGACTTTCTTATTGAGCTGATGAAGGTTTGGCAGTTCTTCTATCTGGAAATGGCTTCGGCCTGGTACGACGCCGTAGAGAAACACGCAGATTATGACACTGCCAATGAGTGCGAAAGGGAAGCCTGGATCAGGGTCGTAAAAAGATCATTGCCAAGGTTGGTCAAGACCGCAAACATCGAACTGAATACGGTTCTGGATTCCATGAAGGTCATGCAACTGCCTCCGGATAACGCCGTATTCATGTACCCGGTCGAATTCGAGATTAAAAGCAAGAATCACGTCATAGCAACCATAAAGAAGTGCAGCGGGCTGGAATACTGGGAGAAACACAGGCCTGAGAGGATAGACGCCATGTGTCGGGGGACGGCACTGGAACTCGACCCAATGTACGCTGCCAATCCCAGGGTAAAGGGAAAGGCACTTAAACTGCCGCCCCGGGAGAGTCAGGATGAACCGGCCTGTGTCTGGGAGTGGAAGCTGGAAGAATAGGCTCATCAGGAGAACAAGAAATGAGCCATAAACTGAAAGGGAAGAATGCTGTGGTAACCGGTTCCAGTCATGGTATCGGAAAAGCCATCGCATTGGCTCTGGCCGGTGAGGGTGCAAATGTGGTGGTCAACGGCTCCGGTGCAGGACCTCAGGGGCCCGGCACTGAATTGAGACCCCTTCATGATGTGGTGGATGAGATAAAGGCCAAAGGCGGGGCAGCCGTTGCCGGTTGTGGGTCTGTAGCTGATTTCAGATATGCAGGTAGTCTGATCAAGACCTGCGTAGACAACTTTGGCAGTATTGACATTCTTATTACTTGCGCTGGAATCGGCGAAGTCGGGACGATTGTGGATGTACCGGTAGAGGTCTGGCGTCAAGTCGTCGATGTTCATTTAAACGGAACCTTTAACTGTTGCAGACACGCTTCTGCTTTGATGGTTCGGCAAAAGAGTGGAAGAATAATAAATACTGCCTCCCACGCTTTTCTAGGCATATTCGGCGGGACTGCATATGCAGCATCAAAGGGAGGAATAATAAGTCTGACAAGAGCTATGGCCAGTGATCTGAAAGGATCCGGCGTAACCTGTAATGCCTTCTGTCCGGGAGCGAAAACCAGGCTGTCAACAGGAGGAGAATACGAAGAAAAAATTAATGCACTTTATGAGAAAGAATGCCTGACAAAAGAGCAAAAATATAGGGCGCTAAATCCATCATATCCCGGTCTTCTGACACCTCTTGTGGTTTACCTGTCAACTGACGATGCAGCCCATATAAACGGTCAGGTGTTTTCCATTGCCGGTGGGTATATCGGTCTGTTTCCGGAGCCGGAAGAGGTCTTTTTAGGATACAAGGATGAAGAAAAAGACGGCCTTTGGACCATGGATGAGATAGCAAATTTAGGGCCGTTGAAGAGGCCGGACTCTGGGGATGTAATCTGAGCGCCAAAAATGTGAATTTATTATTGCGCGAACCCTAAGGTAAAAAAATGTATTTTAAAATGAGAGTGAAACTGCTGGTGTGTTTTTTTGTTTTGATTTCTTTTGGCTTCAGCGCGATTGCTGAAAATAATGAGATTTTGGAAAATAATAAAACGCTGTCCGAAAGTGTTGTTAAGAAGATTGAGGAAAGCAATAATCTGTACATTGAAAAGACCGGTAAATATTCCATAACTAAAGGTGATTGCTCAATCATATGGGAAGTTGAGGCTGCCAGGGAAGATGGGCCAAAGAAACTGACATTGAGAACAAGGTATCCCTCAGGCGTAAAGTGCAAGAGTACATTTGCCGAACAACTTCCTCTTCATCGGCAGGTGTTGGGTGAAATTTTTAAAGACTGGAACAAGAGTCAATTCCGTATGTTATTTCTGCAGCCTTTTGAAAGATTGGAACCGGCCTACACCTGGAATATTCGTATCGCTATGGCATCTGCAAATTCATCTGACTGGAAAGACAGGTGTAAAAATTACCCCAAGCATAAAAGCGGAAAATCTTCTAATGAGATTTTTGTTGAGATAGCGAATCAAGTCAATGCCTGTAAGGAACTGGCAGATTTGTTTGAAGAATTCGATTTAAAGATTAAGCTTGATTCAGTTGAAAAGGTGTTCGCACAAAAGGCCAAGGAGTTGCCGTTTTACCAGGAATTGAAATTGCAGGGGTTGGAAGGTAATCCGAGTTTAATTTATGATGCCGGGATGAACTATTTTTCCATATCACGAAAGTGAAAACTGGATGATCCATATGGTCCGAATCTTTAGACTGATCCCATTAATTGCTTTTTTACTTGCCGGATCGAATTTGCTGTGCCCCTACTCGTATGCTCAGCGCCCTGATCCGCTTTCCTCATCACCACACCCTCCGGCCTCCACTGTAAAAGTCTGTTCATACAAGGTCGTTAATGTTTACCCACATGACAGAAATGCCTTTACCCAGGGACTTGTTTATGAAAAGGGTGTCTTGTATGAGGGGACCGGACTTCGGGGGAAGTCCTCATTGCGAAGAGTTGAGCTGGAAACCGGTAAGATTCTACAGATCCTCAACCTTCCGGATCAAATTTTCGGGGAGGGCATCGCGGTCTACAATAACAAAATTGTCCAGCTGACCTGGAAATCCGGACGCGGTTTTGTTTACGATCTGGACAGCTTCGCACTGCTGCATGACTTCAGTTATTCGAATGAAGGCTGGGGGATAACGTATGACGGAGAACGCCTGATAATGAGCGATGGTACATCAACAATCCGCTTCCTGGAGCCCGAAAGTCTCCGGGAGGTCGACCAAATACAGGTCTATGATGATAATGGGCCTGTAAGGAATCTGAATGAACTGGAATATGTAAAAGGTGAGATATATGCCAATATCTGGAGATCAGACCGGATCGTGAAGATAGCACCTGATAGCGGTAAGGTAACCGGCTGGATAAATCTTGAAGGGCTTTATCTGGCGGAAG
>JAFDJF010000285.1 GCA_019307645.1 Deltaproteobacteria bacterium | reverse complement strand
GGTTGCAGTAGATAAACCAAACGTTTATAAATATAAACATCTGGGTTTCAAGATAAAAATTGAATTAATATTATTAGCTTTTATTTGATACCATTAGAATTAAAAAAATATTAATCATTTCGGCAAAATAAAAACAGCGTAATCCTTGGCATAAAACGGGCTACCAATACTATCTGATCCGAAAAAACATAATATGGATGTTAACGACCTGTTTAGTGTTATTCAATGAATAATATCGCAAAAATGTTAACTTAATGCAAGGACTGAAAAAATGGCTTCACAACCTCCAAGGTTACTCGACCAGGTGCGGCAGCGTATTCGTCTAAAGGGATACTCTATTCGAACAGAAAGGGCTTATGTTTCCTGGATAAAAAGGTTTATTCTTTTCAATGATAAGCGCCATCCAATAGACATGGGAAAGGCGGAAATAGAGGCCTTTCTTTCATATTTAGCCCTGAAATGCAGTGTATCACCATCCACTCAGAATCAGGCCTTCAATTCGATCATTTTTCTCTATAAGCATGTGATAGAAAAAGAATTACCGAATGATATTGATGCCTTTAGGGCCAAAAGACCTGTAAAACTTCCGGTTGTGCTATCCCGGGAAGAGACTATGCGCGTCATCGATGCCATGATCGGAATACATCAAGTAATGGCCATTGTCATGTATGGAAGCGGATTGCGCGTAATGGAATGTGTTCGGCTTCGCGTAAAAGATGTTGATTTTGAAATGGATCAAATCGTTGTTCGAAATGGAAAAGGCAATGTAGACCGAATTACGGTCTTTCCCGATAAAGTAAAGGCACCCCTTGAGGCTATTTTGAGACATACAAAACAGATTCATGCGAACGATTTATCGGAAGGCTATGGGAGGGTCTATTTGCCTTATGCTTTAGAAAAGAAATACAAAAATGCCAATAGGCAATGGGGGTGGCAGTATGTGTTTCCCGCATCAAGAATATCAAAGGATCCGCGAAGCGGAACCATGATGCGCCACCACGTGCATGTCAGTAATATTCAAAAGGCTACCAGTAAAGCCGTAAAATTAGCCAAGATCCATAAGCCCGCCAGTTGTCACACCTTTCGTCACTGTTTTGCGACGCATCTTTTAGAGGACGGGTATGATATCCGAACAATACAGGAGCTATTGGGCCACAAAGATGTAAGCACGACTATGATCTATACGCATGTTTTAAATAAAGGAGGGAAAGCCGTCCGGAGCCCGGTTGATAGATGAGGAGAGAGGACACAGGCAAAACCAGCTAATTATCAGTCTTCAGCTGTCAGTTATCAGTAAAAAGCAAGACCTTGAAACGTGTACCGTGAATCGTAAACCTATGACCGTTAAGAAACGTAAGCTCCTGAAAAAGGTCATGCCTTTTTACCAACACACGTTTAAAGAAGACAGCCGAGGGGCTTCCGCTACCTGAAAGAGGAACGGGTAATCACGGACAATCAGTCAATGAAAGACTTTTATTCTTGGCTATGCAAAGTCTTCGATGAGCTGTACCGCCTTGTTTACCCCGCCATAATCACGCATCTTTTTACCAACCTGCCGAGCATTTTCGGTGTACGAAGGATCAGTCAGGACCTGCTTGACTTTCATCCACACCTCCTTAGCCGAGACATGTTTTTCCAGATCTTTGTCCTCGGTCGGCACGATCAATTCTGCTGCGCCCAAGTCAGCGATCCGCCGGGCATTGCTTTCGCGCTCGGAAAAAGTGGGGATGATAACGGCAGGTGTGCCGGTGTAAGGACCGGTCAGACTGGCGCCGTGTCCGCCATGGTGTACGATCGCATCACTGCGTTTAGCCATGAGAAGTCCGGGGACAAATGTCTCATAGATGAAATTGGCCGGGAACGAGGTGGTATCGCTTGGCAGATCACGATAGCCCGTGGTCAGGACAACCTGCACATCCTTGTCCGCGAACGTCTCGATACAGGCCTTCATGATAACCGCTGAATCGCCCATGGTAATGAAAGGCTCAAAGTAACGGGGTGTGGCCGTATAAACCCAGAGAACGGGTTTTTTCGCGTCAAGGCGACTGACGGAGTCGGACAGCTTTGCACCGGGTTTCTGGTAAAGAATCGGTCCGACGTATATGGCATCTGTCCCCGGCGAGAGCGGATCGGTTTCCGGTATCCCGGCAATCAGCGTCAAATCCCCGACGTGCAGTTCGTCCGTCCTGTAAATGGGCTCAAGACCATAATCCGACATCACGCGATTTACAACCGGAACGCATGTGGGAAGATCCTCCGGCGGATCTTTCCACCAGATCATATCCCGCCCCTGCGGATGCATATCTGCCTGGATTATCGACACTAGCGGTTTTCCCAGCGCCCGGGCGGCAAGGCAACCGGTAAGGCCCCATGTGTCCACAACGATGTCCGGGGAGTATTCCTTGATCACTTCCATCATACCCTCGCATTCGTTGCGCAGGAATGCCTCATCCATACATCCATAGAAACAGTAGAAGTGATCCATATTCCAGGGTTGTGCCAGGTCAGGAATAACGGTGAGATTGCCTCTTTCCCTAAAACCGAGGTTTTCCAACCCGGCTTCAGCGAGGAGTTTGGCCGGGGCCGCCTCGTGATTACAGAAGGCCACTTCATGGCCTTTTTTTTGCAGCTCAAGGGCAATGGGCACGGTCCGGTTGGGCAGGCCGAGATCATTGGTAAACATCATGGTGAAAAGGAATCTGCTCATCTGGCACTCCCTTCTTACTAAACCGGCAATTAAGTACTCAAACCCAATAAAATAATAATGGAGCAAAGCGACTTCATTCTTCGACGTTCGATGTTGGACGTTCGATGTTCGATGTTCATTTTTTTACTTGCCGTTCTAATAAGTAAAAAACCAACCTCTGCGGTGATCAATATGTGGCCCAATGCCTCACCTGTAAATCGACTCAAGCACCCTGTGGTAAGCAAGCCATACCCCGATAACCAATGCGGCCAAAACCGCCGGTTGAAAGATCAGGAGTGTTAAAGTGTTCTGCTCCTTCATCTTGGCGGCCAAAAACTGCTCGTCAGGATTCTCTTTGCTGATTTCCCGGTTCCTTATTCGAACATATCTGAGAAACAAGAACGGACAATACAAGGCTGCAACAGAACCGCATATGATCAAGGCAAGATGAAGCCCGGAAAATTTCCCCACAAGGATGGCCATGGTGATTCCTGTAGCCAGAATCCCGGCTATCAATGGCATCTCCACCCACATATCCAGGATATAGTGATATCTGATCGCGCTGTGGGAAAAGTCCTTTTTATAATAGCCGTAGGTCTCGATAATTGTTTCGCACAGGCACAGACCTATGAAAGCAGCCACAAATGCCAGGTGAATAACCGCAACAATGTTTATTGTCGGTATCGATCCCATACCGCTCCTTTTTCAGGGGGATTGCGTCTGTTAAATATAAAATTGTTACATAGTGCGCGAACGAAAAGGAGGTGGTTTTTTCAAATTCAAGGAAGACGATCCCGCAATAGGCGGCGTTTCGAGGATTAGCATTTGAGTCTGACGGTTATGCCATAGGGGAGCAGAGTCAAAGTGGCCGTTTTTCAACCGCCTCATATAACAATTTTATAAAAGGAACAGGAATGCTCAGCTCTTCATCCTTCACATTGTAGTGGATGAAGAGCTGATCCCATGTTTTTAATGTCTGTAAAGATTCATCATGTGTTGACAGGAAAGGGTGTTGACAAGCCTCAGGGCATTGCGTTGTGCATCAGATGGTACCTGCGTACCGAGTCAGCCACGTTTATCCCGGAATGCACTGCCTGTTGGGTGCCGACGCCATAGCCGCCTGCATCGCAGCCCACATAGAACAATCCCTGAATCGGGGCCTTGATTGATGGTTTCTGCCGACCACCCTGACCCACCACCTGAGCCAGTCCAATGCATTCGCCTCCCTGGTTGGGCAGCACCCGGTCCCGGGTGAGGGCTGATACATCTCGGGACGAATAATACTCTGTGCGTTCAATGTGCTTTGGTAAGTCGGGGAAGGCCTTGAATATGATTTCGTCGCACTTGTCCCACCACGGCCGCATGTCTTTGGCTGTAGACTGCCCTTCGGCAGGCCCCCACACGGCTGCCAGGACGATCTGCTTTCCTTCAGGCGCCGCATTTTCGTCATAGTTTGAAGGAACTTCATACAGGACACCGATATCCTCAAGCATATCGCCTGATAGGGCTTTGAGAAAGCGCTCCATGGTCCAGTAGCTGTCATCAGAGAATATCGTACCGTACGGAGGCCGGATGACCTCCTTGTCCAGGAAATACCGGACACCCGGCAGACCTGCTGAAGGGACCAGCTCTTTTACATAGTTGACATAACTGCGGTCAAAATGTTCTTCTCCCACCAGTTTCAGGACTGTAGGCTGGATTCCGGCATTGCTCACCACGATCGGGGCCTTAAAGCTCCCTTTGTCAGTGGCCACTCCGGTGACTTTGCCCTGTTCCACGATGATCTTTTCCACCCTGGCCCGCATGATGACTTTGCCGCCGTTTACCTCCACGGCCCGGGCAAAGGTTTCGGCCACGCGGCCGATGCCGCCCTTGGCAAAAAGCCCTCCGCTGCGCAGGAAGATCATCTGCAGGGTTCGGACCGCCTCGGAAGCGGCCACCCCATCCACCGGGGCAACAAAACACATGTCGTGGATGGTGCTCAACAGAAAGGC
>JAFDJF010000284.1 GCA_019307645.1 Deltaproteobacteria bacterium | reverse complement strand
GCATCTCATCTTCAGGTCATTTTTGGCAGATTTTAAAGACCAAAAACCTTGAAATAGTCCACTATTACTGCGTCTTTTGCTCTTTAAAATCTACCAAACCTAAGCTAAATCTGAACGCCAAAAATGTGAATTTATTTTTGCGCGAACCCTTAGCGAACGGAAGGTAGGTATGTATCACCAATATACTGTTCTCTCTCCAGCTCAGCATACTCCTCATCGGTCATTTTGAGTAGCTTTTTGCAGACATATTCATTGTGCTCCCCGAGACCGGGCGGCGGCAGGTATGCCCTTTGCGGTGCGCGCGTGAATTTCCAGGGGAAGCCGGGATAGGCGTGTGTTCCGCACCACTTCTGGGTGATCTCCAGAAAGAACCCCCGCTCCTTCAGGTGACGATCATTGTAGGCGTCTCTTTCATTCATCACCGGACCGGCGGGGACACCCGCTTGCTGGAGCGTATGCATCACATCGTACTTGTCTCTTTGACCGGTCCACTCTTCAATGTGCCTGTCCAGTTCGTCATGGTTTTTATAGCGGCTGAGCCCGTCGGCGAATCCCTCCTCCCGGGTCCACGGTGGATCGTCCATAGCGCGGCAAAGGCCCTCCCACTGCTTATCATTGTGAATAGTAATCACGATCCACTCGTCTATACCCTCACCCGCGCATCGGTAACAGCCCTGAATCCCTGATGGAAGGCGGTTCCCCATGGCTTCCTGAACCCTGCCGTTCATGGTGTAGTCCATGTATGCCTCTCCCAGGCAGGGTGCCACACACTGAATCTGAGCCAGGTCAACCAACTGACCCCTTCCTGTTTTTTTTCGGCGGAAAAGGGCCATTAAGGCCGCCAGTGCCATGCCACAGCCTCCCACAGTGTCCAATGTAAAGGTCAAGGATCTTCTGGGAATATCATCGACCGAATACTGGTTCAGCCACGTATGTCCGACCACCCCCTCTACCTGGGAGCCGTAACCCCGCCAGCCCCGGTACGGCCCTTTTTCGCCGTATCCGGGGGCCTGAATCATAATCAAACGAGGGTTGACCTCTTTCACCACGTCATAGGTCAACCCCAGCTTCTCCATTACCCCGAAGGCGTTGTTTTCTACAAGTATATCTGAAATCTTGAGCAGTTCCTTGAAGACCTGAAGCCCTTTGGGACGTTCCAGATCAATGGTCATGCCATATTTGTTTCTCCCCTGGGCGTTGAAAAAGGTGCACCTGTTCCAGGGCTTTTCGCCCGGCGTTCGGTCCGGATACTGAATGTAGCCCCCGTTTTCGTCATTCTCATACATTCCTGCCGGCGGCCGGGCCATCATGCCCCTTGTGGTAGCAGCAAAGTGTTGTATGGACTCTACCCGGATGACCTCAGCGCCAAGGTCTCCCAGGAGCATGGTCGCATAGGGGCCGGACCAGGTTGTGGTAATCGCCAGAACCCTTATTCCCTCAAGTGGCATTTTCTTAGTCATAACTGAAATCTCCGCCGGTATTAGATGGCCCCGGTCTCCCTGAGCGTCGCCAGGTCCTTCCCGGTGTAACCCAGTTGCCCGTAAACCTCGGTATTGTGCTCTCCCAGGAGAGGCGCCGGCATCCTCACCTTGAACCCGCCGTCAGACATATCCACAGGTGCCCCCGGGTATGTCAGCCTGTCCGTCACCGGATGGTCGATCTCGATCCAGAACCCCCTCTCCCTGAAGTGACGGTCCAGCACCGCATCTTCAGGGCTGTTGACCGGCGTAACAGCAATGCCCGCTGCCTGCATCTCTTCGGCTGCCTGCTGTTTGGTGCGCTCCAACAGCCACTCAAGGACAATACCGTCCATGTCCGACGCATAGGTCAGATCGAAGACATTCTGAAACCTGGGGTCTTCCATCAGATCCGGCTTTCCCAGCGCCGGGCCGAGTCTCGGCCACATTGTCGGGGTGCAGATAATCATCAGCCATCCATCCTTGCAGGGTAAGAATCCACTGGGGAAGATAAACATCCTGT
Organism: Deltaproteobacteria bacterium; assembly: GCA_019307645.1. The sequence continues at coordinate 2,708 of JAFDJF010000284.1, read as the reverse complement.
TTGCGCTGAGATCTTTTCGTGGGGTGGTGAAACCCGTATAGGCATAGGTAAGCAGGCAGGCGTTTCTCCTGTCAACGCTGCCCAACTGGCCCTCCATGAGAGACAAATCAATGTGTTCGCCCATACCGTCTTCTCCGGCGCCATACAAGGCGCCCAACGTAGCCACTGCAGCCAGCCACCCGCCCTCGTACATCTTTACGTTTCGCCCCACGGCCACGGGTGACCGGTCCGGTGTTCCCGTAAAGTTCATGGCCCCGCCCATTGCGAAGGTGATGGTGTCGCTTGACTTGTAGTCGCGATAGGGGCCGGTCTGCCCGAAGTTTGAGATGGAGGTCATCACCAGCCTTGGATTTATCTCCATAAGCGCTTCGAAACTCAGTCCCAGCCTTTCCATTACACCCGGGCTGAAACTCTCCACCAGAACATCTGCATCTTTCACCATTTCCTCAAAGATCTTTTTTCCGTTCCTGCTTTTGAGGTTCAGAGTAATACCTTTTTTATTGATGTTGAGATGGAGGAAGAGCCCGCTTTTTTCAGGATCGGGTTCATCTTTGAAGAAAGGACCCATTTTCCTTGCCGGATCACCCTCTCCCGCCATTTCGACCTTAATAACATCGGCACCATAGTCGGCCAGGAGCTTGGTGCAGTAAGGGCCGGCAATATACCAGGTAAGGTCCAACACCCTGACATCAGATAATGCTTGCTCTTCCATTTTTTTTCCTATTAGTAAAGGTTATCTCGTTTGTTTTGACATCGTGCGCCAAAAAATTGATTTTCTGTGCCTGATTTGATAACGCATTAAAAATATTAACTGAATCAAAAAGATTTATAATATTCCCATCCTTTCAATCGGTCTGTAACACGCACCTTTTGGGCATGAGAAATCCTCGATTCTGCCGATCACTCCGGAAACTTTCACCCCCGAGGCCTTTTCTACTGCTTCAATGTTTTCGCTGATCATGTCCCAGGGCGTGGGAGTTTCCCCTGCATCCATAAAAACAATGCCTAAAGGTTCCAGGCCCCTCCTGTTCAGGGCCTCCAAGGTAAGGAGGGTATGATTGATGGTTCCCAATCCGGCCCGGGCAGCAATAATCGGTTTGGATGCTGTCAACTCGATCAGATCAATCATCAGGGTGTTTTCGTCCACGGGCACCAAAAGGCCTCCCGCACCCTCAATGATTACCGGATTAAAAAACTGTGTCTTTTTATTCACACGGTCCTGAATCACCCCTATATCAATATTTTTTTCTTTGCCTTCATCACGCGCAGCAAAGTAAGGGGCCTTGGGATTTCCGAAACAATAGATCACCGAATCAGCAGGATCTTTCCCGCTCAAAGCCCCGACATTCTGGTAAACAAACCTTGCATCACTGTCTTCGTCGTAAGGGTCCCTGCACCCGGTCTGGAACGGCTTGAGATAAAAAGGTGAATACCCCCTTTCATAAAAAAGCTGCATCATCATGAGGGACAGAACAGTCTTCCCCACACCGGTGTCGGTCCCGATAATAAAATATCTATCTGCCCGGCTGCCCAATTTTATTAAATACCTCCATCAAAGTGCGGATGAAATGCGCCACATCATCTTCCGTGTGCAGGGACATCATACTGACCCTCAATATGGCCCTGTGTATCGGAACCGTGGGAAATCTGGCAGGCAAAGCAAAAATATCTTTTTTCAGCAGACCCCTGGCCACGGCCACGGTCCTATCCTCTTCCCCGATCTCTATGGCAAGGATGTGAGCATCCCCTGTTACCCGAAACCCCTCGTGCCTCAAGCCTTCTTTCATCATACGGCTCACATTCCTCAGATGCTTTCTTAGGTCCTCGCACTGAGAGATGATCTTCAATAAATCTATGGCAGACGCTGCATGTGCTTCAGGAAGCGTAGTGGTATAGATAAGGGGAGAAGAAAAATTGAAGAGATATTCCTTAAACCCTTTGGGCAAAAGTACAAATGCGCCAAAAAGCCCCAATGCCTTTCCAAAGGTCCCAACGGCAATATCCGCCACACCCCGGGCCATGCCGCGGCCCATTTCGCCAAGCGCTCCAAATGCATGGGCCTCATCAACGATGCTTAAAAAATTGTATTGCCGCTTGACCCTTTGAAAGGCATCAATATCCAGAAAATCTCCATCCATGCTGAAAAGAGACTCCGTTAATACGGCAACCTGATCCCGGGTGTTCGCATCAAGCCGCTTTTTAAGGTGTGTCATGGAGTTATGATTGTAACCTTTGAAAACTGCCCCGCTCAGGGTCATCCCCTTTACACTGCTTGCGTGGATATGTTTATCGAAGATGATGGTATCTCCCTTTTCAAAAAAGGTGGAAAGAATCCCGATGTTTGCCTGATAGCCGCTTGGAAAAAACAGTGCGTCTTCATAGCCAAAGTGCTTTGCATATTCCCTTTCCGCCCGGGAAATTACAGAATAGTTGCCGGAAACAAGCCGTGATGAAGAGGCCGATGTGTTGTACTTTTGAAAATTACGGGCCACTTTATTTTTCAGTTCCTCTGACACACTGAGCCCCAGGTAGTCATTGGATGAAAAGTTCAGGACCTTCCGGCCTCCGATAAAAAGGTATTTCCCGTCTTTTTTTTTTATCTCAGGAGTATCTCTGTACAGGAATGCCTGCTTCTGGACTTCTAATCTGTTTTTGAATCGTTCTGCAAACATGAAAACACGCTTCGGTAATGGTCCATTAATTTTTCT
>JAFDJF010000008.1 GCA_019307645.1 Deltaproteobacteria bacterium | reverse complement strand
GTCATGCTTTTCTGAACCTCATGTAGTGTGAACTACACTTCGGGCCAGAAAATCATGACTACACACACATTTCACGCACTCTAACACGTTTTTGTTCGAAGTTTTATGCAACGTCAGGGTTTTTTTTCTCGTCTTCGAGCATAATCCGGCAGTAGCGGCAAAGCTGCTCTGATTTTCTGTCTACATCTTCTACTGTGCGGCAGTAATGCATGATGCATGTGTGGTCCGGGCAGTGGCGGAGCTTAAACGTATGGCCCAGTTCATGGATAATCTCTTTGACAATACGGAAGTGGTAGATCTCAGGAGCGCCGGCCGGGGAGATGCCTTCGCTAAGTCTGTACGTGGATATAATGCAGGCCTTTCCTCCTAGTTGGGCCTCTCCGTACACATAAGTCAGAATGGGAATAAAAAGGTCAACATCAGTAATTGCAACGACCTTGGCTGTCCCTGCAGGGGCCATTTTCTCCAGCTTTTCCAGAATCAGTGTCGAATGATACTGATCACGGGCAGGATCCAGGGCAAAGTTCACATCCTCCAGAAGAGGCATGACATGTGTGTGAAAGCCGAATACCCGGTCGATTTCGCTGCTGATCGGTTTGAATAGTCCGGCGTCCACTTTTCCGATGGGAGAAATGACGATGTTATGTTCAGGTTTGTCAATCAAGATGTTTTTTGGATACCATACCCTTTGATTTTGGCGTACAGCGTGGATCGGTTAATTTCCAGGACTTTTGCAGTCTTTGCAATATTCCAGTTGTTTTCATTGAGTATCTGGGCAATGTGGGCCTTTTCCACTTCCTTTATGGATTTGTCCGTAGCAGGAGTGGAGCGCTCAGGATGAAAGATAGGTAGCTCTTCTGCCGTGATCTTGCGTCCTTTTCCTACGACCACAGCCCGCTCGATGGCATTTTCAAGTTCCCGTACATTTCCGGGCCATTCATAAAGCATCATTTCATCGATCGCCTCCCGGCTTATTTGGTCAATGGCCTTGTTGGTCTCATGAGAAAAACGACGCAGAAATTGTTCCGTCAGAAGCGGGATGTCTTCTCTGCGTTCGCGAAGGGGAGGCATTTGAAAGGATATTACATTCAGACGGTAAAAAAGGTCTTTTCGAAAAGTTCGTTGATCGATTGCCTCCTCAAGATTTCTGTTGGTTGCAGCAATGACCCGAAAATCCGCCTCAATGGGTTGGGTTCCTCCCACACGGTAAAATACACGGTCTTCCAGAACACGCAGCAGGTCTATTTGCATCCTCATCCCGATTTCCCCGATCTCGTCAAGGAAAAGGGTTCCTCCATGGGCCATCTCCAGACGGCCTTTCTTGGTTTCTTTGGCATCAGTAAAGGCCCCTTTCTGATGGCCAAAGAGCTCGCTTTCCATGAGATGCTCGGGGATGGACCCGCAGTTGACCACCACAAAAGGGCCTTCTGAGCGGGGGCTGTTTGAATGGATGGCCTTAGCTGCCAGCCCTTTACCGGTTCCGGTCTCACCTGTAATCAGCACAGTTGAGTTCATTGGTGCTACGTCCTGGATGAGTTCAAAGACCTCCTGCATGGGACTGGCCTGGCCTATCATGCTTTCAAACCGGGTTCGTTCCTTGTACTGTTCTTTCAGGTAGAGGTTTTCCCGGGCCTGAGCCTGGTACTGTATGATCTTCTCGATCAACAGTCCCAATTCATTTGGATCAAAGGGTTTGAGCAGATAGTCATATGCACCGTTCTTCATGGCCTCGATGGCCGTAGAAATGGAGCCATAGGCCGTAATCATTACCACGGCCACTTCAGGGTCGTTGTCTTTCACCTGCTTCAAGACATCCAGTCCACTTATTCCTTCCATCTTGATATCTACCAGAAGGATGTCAAAACGGGCCCCTTTCAATTTTTCCAGGGCCTCTTCTCCGCTGGCCGCTGTCTGTACATCGTGACCGTCCCGTTCAAGCCATCCGGCCAAGGATTCCCGCATAATCAGTTCATCATCGACAATCAGGATTTTAGTGCTGCCCATTGGGGCCTCCTTGTAGGTCAGGTGTACTCGCTAAATGTTTCAAGGGAAGGCTGATTTTAAAGGTTGTGCCTTTTCCTTCCTTTGAGTTTACGTAAATATCCCCGCCATGTTCCTTAACGATCCCGTAGGCCACTGAAAGTCCGAGCCCAACACCCTTGCTTTTCTTTTTTGTCGTGAAAAAGGGTTCAAAAAGCTTAGGAATGTTTTGTTTAGGGATTCCGACGCCGGAGTCTTTAAAGCGGATTACAATTTTATCTTCTTTTGTCGAGTGACTGGTTTCTATGCTTAGCACGCCCCCTTCGCTCATGGCCATGCCTTCTGTGGCGTTTGAGATAACATTCATGAAGACCTGCTGAAGCTGGTCCTCTGACCCGATAAGTTCAGGCAGGTTCCGGGCCAGTTTTTTCTGGACCTTGACCCCATTGATTTTGAGAAGATTCGAATTTAAAAGGAGCGTTTTCTCAATCAGCTGATTTAGGTCTACTTCTTTTAATTCAATCTTTGACTGCCGGGAAAACACAAGCAGGTTAGAGACGATTCTGCTGATTCGCCTGGTCTCCGTCTCCATTAGGTCCAGAAATTGGATCATCTCCTCAAAATCTTTCTGTCCGACGGGTTTTTCTTTGATAATCCTTTTGATCAGCATGGTCAGGTTCAATATCCCTGCAATCGGGTTGTTCAGTTCATGGACAACAGATGCTGAAAGTTTTCCCAGGGAGGCCATTTTATCCTGATGAAGAAGTTTGTCGTGTGTTTCTTTCAGCTGTCGCGTTCGTTTATCGACCATCATTTCCAGACGATGGGTGAGTTCTTCTTCCTCTCTCTTGCGTTCTGTTATATCACGGCTGATTTCAATGAACTTCGAGATTTTCCCCCCCTTTTCCCAGATGGGAAAGATGGTCAGTTCGCTATATCGAGGTTCCCCCTTCTGATCCAGACGCGTCAGGAGCGCCTGGCAGGGTCTTTCATTGCGGATCACATTTTCCAGGGGACAGACGAGGTGGCAATTGCTGCTTTTCCGGGTTACTCTCTGAAATACCTCGTAGCATTTTCGTCCAATCACATCGTCTCGAGAATAATGCATCTGTCGCAGGAATGCTGCATTGACGTCTTCAATCTCTTTTTCCGGTGTGATGACCATAATGAATTCCTGTATCCCGTTCAGGATGGTTTCCATCTCCTCATTTCGCTCTCTAAGCTTGCGTTCTTCCAGACGGATGGCTTTCCAGAAGATGTCAAAGACGTGGTGCGGCAGTATACGGATATGGGATGGCTTGGTTTTCAGGATATCATCCAGGACGCTTTGTTCGGGGGTCAAAATGATAATGAGGTTAATATGGTGGCGGGGTTCATAAAATTCATGATAGTCGCTGCAGGTTAACAGGCCCAGTTGCTTGGCAAAGCGTCTCCCGGGGCTTTCAGGGTCGGGGTCAGCGACACCCACAAAACGGGCGTTAACGTCCTTTAACTCCCTCCTGTATTCTACAGAGGTTTTTTCCAGGAGATCTTTGCAGTAATTGCCACCCCCGACGAGGGCTATATTGGTGACTGAGGGATTCTGGGTCGGCATGAAAGGCTCCTGGCCACTGAAAGTGAGCTAAAGTTTGAAGTGATCTAAAGTGATCTAAAATGTCTGAAGTGATCTAAAGTTTTGGTGTGCGCTGCAAAGCGCAACCATCAAATTGTATAATAAGAAAAAGACAATTTGTGAGCTATGTCTATAAAGTAAGAACCATAAGGTATCCTAAAATTAATCGCGAAGCGCTCCACAACTTTAGTTCACTTTAGATCACTTCAAACTTTAGTTCACTTTAGATCGGCTTTTTCTTATTACCGACGGGACTTCAAAACACTCCTGTATGGCATTGGTTGCTGTTTCGATTTGATCAGCACGAACAATCCCGCTGATGGAGGCGATGGCGCACCCTAAAGCCAATAGCTCTACACCAGCATTGTCAAAAGCCTTAAGAAGTTCGCTTGCAATACCGTAACGATCGCCAAAATGCGGCCCGTTCATGGAAAATACCGCAACGGGAGCAACCCGGGTTGTTACGGCGTCCGGAAGCGTTTCCTTGAACAAATGGGGATGTTTTTTTTGATCGTAGTCAGGGATGCATAGGTACAGGTTCAACTCTTGCTGTTCTATGGAAGGGGTCGATGTGAGGAAAGGTAGTAGAAATCCTTTTTGAGCAAAACTTATAAATGTATCCCCCATTGGGCCCATGTCGCGGTTTTTCAATTCTACTCTGAAAAGATTCTGACCCTCCTGCCATTCCAGATTGTATACTTTTGGTTTTTTTTCCTGGTAAGAGGCAACGACTTCTTTAAAAAGCTGTTCTTTACCTTTTTGGGCAAGTTTCCAATCCGCAGGAGTTCGATAGGCACTGAATTGGAAAGGTTCAAATAATGCGCTTGTGGTTGTCTCGATGGCCTCCTTCCGCAAAACCACTGAAATAGCGGAGTTAGAATAGGCCAGGGCGTCCGGTTCGATACCCGTCATGTCCAGGACTTGGAACAGGGATCCGGTGACTGATGGATCACTCCTGTGCGGGAAAAGGGATAAAATGCCGCTTTCAGCGGTATTGAGAAATGCCTTGCCGAATTTTTTTTCAATGAGGGCTAAGACTTTCTTTGCGTCTCCCGAGTCTACAGCGACGTTTAAGCCCCAGCCCCCTTCCTGATTTCCACAGGTCAGGAATAAGAGATTGATCTTTTCCCTGGCCATGAGGAGGCAGAATTCCGCCGGGAACCTGGTTTTTCCATCAGGTTCCATCAGAGAAATTCTGGCCACCCCTTTCAAGATTTTAAAAGCGCTAAGCCTTGTTTGAGTGGTCATCAGCTACTCAAATATGAATCAAAGCAGGTCACTCACCGCCTGCCACAGACTTTCCGTGTCGATCGGCTTGGCTATATAGTCGTCCGCCTCGGTAGACATGCCGTCGGCATGGGTGTAGGTGGTGGTGGGAACCGCTTCTCCCACGGCCGTAAGAAGGATAATGGGAATATCACTGGTTTTCTCATCAGCCTTCAACTCAGCACACAGGACATAACCGTCTTTTCTCGGCATCATGATATCAAGGACGATGAGATCCGGCCTGCGCTCTTTGATGGACGCTTCTCCTTCCACACCATCGTAGGCACGGCCAACTTCGCATCCTTTGCTCTCCAGCATCAGCGCCACGGTTTCTACCAGATCAGGATCATCATCAACTACCAAAATATATTTATCAGACATGCCCAACCCTCCTTTCTTATGGTTGTTATTGCCGTTAAATGACTGTGTTCAATTCAAGATTGTTTATGCAAGATTCAGGTTGTGACTTTCGGCCTCGGATAAAGGCCGGCTTCTTTCACAATGCCCGGTACCTTATCTTCCCATTCAATGGCCATGATGTGAAACCCCCGGATGCCTTCACATTCTTTAAGCCGTTGAATGGTTTCCACACAGATTTTGAGGCCTTCCTCTGCCTGTTTTTCCTTGGGGACGCCCTTCATGCGTTTTACCACTTCATCCGGAACATCCATACCCGGAACACGGTTTTTCATATAATTTGCCATGCCGGCGCTCTTAAAGGGCGTTACGCCTGCCATGATATAGCACTTCTCATGCAGGCCCCGCTCACGGGCAAGCCTCATCCACTCTTCAAATTTATCCAAATTGTAAATACACTGGGTCTGAATAAACTCCACACCGGCAGCGATTTTTTTGGCCAGACGGGGCACACGGATCTCAAAAGGATCTGCAAAGGGATTTGCGGCAGCGCCCACAAACATTTGGGGGGGACGCTTGATTTCTTCTTCCCCAAGAAACTTTCCTTCGTCCCTCATATACCTTACGGTCTGAATCAATTGCATAGAATCGATATCAAAGACGTTTTGGCCTTGAGGTTGATCCCCAAAATTTTGATGGTCACCGGAAAGGCACAAAATGTTGTTGATATCAAATGATGCAGCGCCAAGGATATCGCTTTGCAGGGCAATTCGATTCCTGTCTCTCACAACCATCTGGAGCGTTGGCTCAAGACCCATAAGTTTTAGATGGATGCATGCAGCCAGCGAGCAAAGACGGGTAACAGAAGTCTGATTATCCGTGATATTGATGGCATCCACATAGCCTTTGAGTATCTCAGCCTTTTTTGTAATGGCTTCAGGATCGCTTCCTCTTGGAGGCCCCACCTCAGAGGTGACGGCCAGATGTCCTTCAGAAAGGATTTTTTCCAGTTTGCTCGGTGTCTTCGTGCTCATTGTCTCACATCCTCCCTCACCACTTTTCTGGGGCCACCGGCCCTGTCAGTTGACCAGTCCTTGATGGGTGCTAATTCTTCATATTCATCCAGCCTGTCCAGCTCTTTCAGTCGCTCGACAATTAACTGCCAGGCACAGGCTAATTCTTTGTTCAGCTCGCATGATCCATTTGTGGAACCACCGCAGGGACCATTGAGCACCCTTTTGGCGCAACGGGAAATCGGACAAATGCCCGCTGTTTTACCCAGGATGCACTGTCCACAGGCCTGGCAGCGTTCACCCCATACCCCCCTTTCTTCAGTAGCGCCCAGAAAGCAGGTGTTGACTCCGGGATAAATGGGCTTGCTGAAGTACTTCTAGGCCATAAACTGAACGCCGACCCCGCAGGCCAGGGACACCACGGCATCGTATTGGTCCATGTTGTTTCTCAACTCTTCCAGGTATTCGTGGTCACATTGTCTTTCCAGTGTGACCTCATCGATCTGAACTTCTTTTCCCTCATTCATGAAGTACATCCTCAGGGCCGAAGCAAGAACCGCCACCTCTTTTTTTCCGCCTGCTTCACAAACGGTGACGCATTCATTGCAGCCTGCGATGAGTATTTTTTTATATTCCTTAATTCCTTCGATGATCTCTTCGATCGGTTTTTTTTCCGCTACAATCATATGCTGTTACCTCCCGGTTTTGAACTCATGCTGCCTTCTTCTTCATTTTCAGTTTAATGGGGTTCGGCCCCATCTCGAGGATTTTTTCCGTCATCTCAGTGGCAATTCTGGCAAACAGTGGCGCTTCACTGGAAGAAAGGTTGTACATTTGCACCCTCTCACCCCCAATGCCAACGCTCTCCAGTATCTTCTGTGCCTGCTCTACTCTTTTGCGGGCCCTGATATTGCCGTTGTTGAATTGACAGGCCCCTTCCATGCAGCCAAGGACATAGGCCCCGTCAACGCCTTTTTCAAAGGCCCTCAGGAGATGAATGATATCAACTTTGCCCGTGCACGGGACTTTAATGATCTTGATATTGCTGGGATATCGAAGTCGCATGGAACCTGCCAGGTCCGCGGCCGAATATCCTCAAAACTGGCAGCAAAACGCAATAATAATGGGATCAAAATCTTTCATTACAGGACTCCTTCCAGCAAGGCGTCTACCTTGCTCATGACCTGGTTATCTTCATACCAGCTGAGCTGAATAACCTTTGCCGGACACTCAGCCGCACAAATACCGCACCCCCGACAGAGCGCTTCGTCGATTTCGCTTACACCGTCTTTGTTGATCCTTGGCACATCATAGGGACATGAGCGGACACAGACCAGGCATGATGCGCAATTATCCTGATCGACCTTGGCTGTTACAACAGACAGGGTGATCTCCGGTTGGGAGAGGAATGTCGCGGCTCTGGAAGCAGCAGCAAGAGACTGTGATATGGACTCTGAAATGAGTTTCGGGCTATGTGCCGTACCGCAGATAAAAATACCTTCACTGGGTGTATCAACCGGACGCAGTTTGACGTGGGCCTCCATGAAATAGCCATCCTGGTTGCGCGCCAGCTTGACAATGCCGGCCAGTTCTTCGGTATCTTCAGGCCTGAATCCTGCACTCAAGGCAAGGGCATCGGCGGAGACGATTAAATCCCTCTGAAGGACATGGTCTTTGAAGGTGACCATCACGCCTTCATCCGTGGGCTCCACGCGAGGCGGTTCATCACGATCGAACCGGAAGAACATCACGCCTTCTCGCCTTGCCTCCCGATAATAGTTTTCTAGCAAACCATAAGAGCGAATATCGCGATAGAGGACATATACATTGGCATCGGGGTTCTGCTCTTTGATATGCAGCGCATTTTTGATAGCGGTCTGGCAGCATACACGGGAGCAGTTGGCAAAGTCTTCATTCCTGGACCCGACACACTGAATCATCACCACATTGTTGAGGTTGGATGCGCCTTCCTCTTCCAGCCGTTTTCCCATTTCAATTTGGGTCATGATACGGCTGTCTTCACCGTAGCTGAACTCCTTGGGCTCGTATTCATTGGCGCCTGTGGCCAGGACAACCACCCCATGGTCGATTTTCCTTTCATACATAGCGGGGCCCACCAGAACCTCAGTGGTAAAGTTCCCCTTGAATCCGCTGAACCCCACGATGAGTGATTCGGTCAATGCCTGAATCTTTTCGTGGTGGGTCACGTTTTCGATTAAGCCCACAAGGAGTTCCTGGATGTCGTCTCCTTCGATGGTCCGGGTCAGTTCTCTGGCAAGGCCTCCGAGATGAGATTCTTTTTCAATAATGACCACCTCAAAGCCCTGATTCGCCAAACTTAAGGCAACGCTCATTCCCGATACGCCGCCCCCGACAACCACGGCCCTTTTGTTGATAGATATTTTTTTTGCTTTCAAAGGGGTTAAAAGAGATGCCCGGGCAACAGACATCCTGACAAGATCCTTGGCCTTGTCAGTGGCTGATGCAGCGTCATCACTGTGGACCCATGAGTCGTGGTTTCGTATATTGGCCATCTCAAAGAGGTAGGGGTTCAGACCGCACTCCTTGAGGGTGTCTTGAAAGAGAGGTTCATGGGTTGTGGGAGAACAGGCAGCCACGACCACACGATTAAGCCCCTGTTCCCTGATCACCGCTTTCATCTTATCCTGTGTATCCTGTGCGCAAGTGAAGAGATTCTGATCCGTGTAAACCACATGGGGGAGGCCTGAGGCATATTCCACCACAGCAGCCACGTCCACAACCCCACCGATGTTTGTTCCACAGTTACAGACAAATACCCCCACTCTGGGGTCCTGACTCACTACATCCATTTCTTCGGGCACGTCAACGGTCTTGATCTCGGTTCCGCGAGCTTCGGCAAGATCAATGCTTGCAGCACAGGCCGCTGCGCTGGCTTCGGTGATGGACGAAGGGATATCCTTCGGGCCCTGGAAGGCCCCGCATACATATATGCCTTCCCTTGATGTTGTGACGGGCCGGAAGGTCTCGGTCTTGCAGAATTGATCTTCATTGATTTCAACGCCGAGTCTTTCGGCCAGTTCAGCCACTTCAGGAGGTGTTTCCATTCCCACTGAAAGGACGACCATATCAAACGGCTCTTCAATAAATTCGCCCTCTTCAGTGGCATATTTCAGCAATAAATCATCACTGCCCTGAACCGGGTCAATGGTATGGACCCTGGAGCGAATATAGCGGACACCGTGTTTTTCTCGAGCAGAATCATAATAGGTTTCAAAGTCTTTGCCAAAGGTTCGCATATCCATGAAGAAGATGGCACAGTCCAGATCCGGTCCGGAGTGTTCCTTGGCGATAACCGCCTCTTTTGTGGCATACATGCAGCAAACCGAGGAGCAGTAGCCATGATCGCACCGGTTGATGTCTCTTGAGCCCACACACTGGAGCCAGGCTATTTTTTTAGGTTCTTTATGGTCTGAAAGGCGGACAAGATGACCCATGGTGGGGCCTGAGGCAGAGAGAATCCTTTCAAGCTCCATGGCAGTTATTACGTTTGGATGATTTGCATATCTGTATGTGTCGAACTTGGAAGGATCAAAAGGCCGGAATCCGGATGACAGAATAATGGAGCCCACCTTTAATTCAAAGCTTTCTGTTTGCTCGGCATGGGTTTCCAGGGTGACAGCCTCAGCCTTGCAGTTTTCCACACATTGAAAGCATTCGCAGCAATAACCGCAATTCAGACAACGACCGGCCTCTTCCTTCCCGGCCTCTTCCGCATAGCCCAGTTCGACCTCATTGAAGTTGCCCTTCCGGCTTTCTGCTTCAAGCTCGGGCATTTTTGCCCTGTTTTTTTTCGGTTCATCTATGAGGATCGGCCGATAAACCGGGTCTTCTTTATTGATGGGTTCGCGTCCTTCCGCCATATCCTGTCCGTCCAGATACCGGGCAATGGATTCGGCAGCCTCGCGGCCGGCGGCAATGGCTCCGATTGCCACCCAGGGGCCGGTCTGTGCATCACCGCCGGCAAACACCCCTTCGCGGCCTGTCGCATAAGTAACCGGGTCCACTTCGACCGTACCCCACCTGGAGAACTCCAGACCCATCATGTCTTCGATTGCAGAAAGGTCCGGTCTCTGGCCGATTGCCGGGATGATCTGGTCGATCTCGATGTCATACTCGCTTCCGGGGATGGGGACAGGCCGCCTTCGTCCTGAGGAATCAGGCTCGCCCAGCTCCATCCGGATACATCTGAGACCGACAACCTTGCCGTCTCTGGTCAATATCTCCTGTGGCGCCGCAAGATATGTGATGTTTACGCCTTCTGTCTCTGCGGCCTGGATTTCTTCTTCCCACGCGGGCATCTCAGCGCGGGTCCGGCGGTATATGATGCTAACCTCTTCGGCATTCAGCCGTACCGCTGAACGGGCAACATCAATCGCCACGTTTCCGCCGCCGATGATGGCTATCTTTTTACCGACTTCTACCTTGCCGGTCAGATTCAGGTTTCTCAGGAAATCCACTCCCTGGCAAACACCTGCTGCCTTTTCACCAGGGACCCCCAGTTCGATCCCCATATGGGCGCCTACAGCCAGGTATACAGAATTGTAACCGTCATTCAAAAGATCATCTGCTGTCAGATCCGGGCCAAGAGGTGTATTTAACTTTATCTCTACGCCAAGCTTTGTGATGATCTCAATCTCCTGGTCCAGGACCTCTCTTGGCAGACGGTGGTCGGGGATGCCCACACGCAGCATTCCCCCTGCCTCAGGCAGGGCTTCAAAGATTGTAGACTTAATGCCCTTTCGTGCCAGATGATAGGCTGCAGAAAGCCCCGCAGGGCCGGAGCCCACAATGGCCACCTTTTCATCCCTCTGGGGAAGACATGTTATGCTGATATCCCTGGGATCAAATTGGTCTGCCGCCAGCCGCTTGAGATCACGGATCGCTACAGGTTCGTCAACATCGCAGCGCCTGCAGGCATCTTCGCAGCCGTGCGGACAGATCCTGCCAAGCACTCCCGGAAGTGGCAAATCATCCATGATGATTTTGAGGGCTTCTTCATATTTACCCTCTTTAACCATCTGGACATAACCCTGCACATTCAATCCGGCAGGGCAGGCCAAACGACAAGGCGCCTTGTCCGTCTTTTGAATGGCAAAGGCCCCGGGGATGGCCTGGGCGTATTTTTTATAAGTCGCTTTTCTATCACTAAGTCCCTGATCGTATTCATTGGGCAACGAGACAGGACATACCTCAGCACAATCGCCGCAGGCAGTACATTTCGCCAGATCAATAAAGCGCGGTTCCTTGCGGACCGTTACCTTGAAATTTCCCTTTGAACCCTCAACCTGTTCTACGTCTGCGCATGTGATCAGGTTGATGTTGAGATGCCGGCCGACCTCGACCAGTTTGGGGGAGATAATTCACATGGCACAGTCATTGGTGGGGAATGTCTTGTCCAGTTCAGACATGATCCCGCCAATGCCGGATGATTTTTCCAGGAGATGAACATAGTAGCCGGAGTTCGCAAGATCGAGCGCTGACTGCATCCCGGCAATACCGGCGCCGACAACCAGAACAGAGCCGGATAAATTTTTGGGGTTGTTATTGGACATCATCTATCCCCTTTCCGTTTAAAGTTTCGCTTCGTCCAGAACCTGTGGGAGATATTTTTCCCAGCCAATAGTAGAAACCAAAACACCTGCCATTCCAATCTCTTTGATGCGGGAAATCATGTCTCCTGCTATGCGGATACATTCTGCGGTTTTGTCAGGGGCCTTTTGAATACCCCTGATCATCTCTGAGGGAATGGATACGCCTTTGACGTTTCTGTCAATATACCGTGCCATACCGGCGGATTTTAATAGCATGACTGTTGGAATGATTTTTATCCGGCTTGTATCGACACGTTTCATGAACTGCTGAAAACGACGGAGGTCGAATATGGGGTTTGTGATCACAAATTCCACGCCCAAATCGATTTTTTTTTCGAGGTTTTCCAGCTCAATGTCCAGAAGCCCCCCTGAAACAGCAGTGTCAATGGCTGAACCGACACAGAATTGAGGCGCGCCTCGCAGTTCGATGCCTGCCAAGTCTTTGCCATTTTGAAGCTTTTGTATGGTATCGAGAAGTTCAGTCAAGTCCAGGTCGTTTACAGTCCTGGCCTGCGGGTGGTCCCCGAATTTGATTTCTTCTCCTGCTACCGCCATGATGTTGGTGATGTCCAGAGCCCCGGCCGCCAGTATGTCCGCCTGCAGGGCCAATCGGTTTCTGTCACGGCAGCAGACTTGAAGGACGGTCTCTATTCCTTGTTTTTGATAAAAGGCGCATGCCCCCAGAGAGCTGGCCTTTAAAACAGCATTAGCCATTTCAGGGACAACGATTGCATCTACTCTGCCTCTTGTAATCATGGCACTGTCGTTGAGAGATGAAAAATCAGTTCCCTTGGGCGGCTCAAACTCTCCCAGAACGACAAACTTACCCGATCTAATCTTCTCTTGAAGGGGCATGCGAAAAACCTCCGGAATGGTGGGGTGAGTAATTAGGGACGCGGGAAAAAATAATTATCCCAATTAGCATCCCTGCTTCAGGCTGCTTTTGTTCGATCCAAAATTCTAAAAACTTTGAAATAGTTCACTATTCCTTCACCTTTTGAAATTTTCGATCGAACCAAATCAACCTAAGGGCTCGCGCAAAAATAACTTCACATTTTGGCATCTCATCTTAAGAT
>JAFDJF010000283.1 GCA_019307645.1 Deltaproteobacteria bacterium | reverse complement strand
GTCGGCAGTGATGGCGCATTGGCACTGTCAATGATTGGTCTCATCATCAATGAAAATCTGTATAACGAAAAATATATTGCGCAGTACACGAATGGGCCGTTCCTTGTTCGTGGGGATAACGGAAAGTTTTTGCGTGAGAGTGACATATCCTCCGAAGGATCTGCTCATAACTATGTTGTCTGGGATACGGCAAAAGGACGCCCTCACGCGATTGCGCCGCATACCAGCGGCCCCACTGATATCAGGCCGGCGCTGTTGGGTACCTATGAACCGGGGGGAATAGAAAGCAGTCCGGCATTTCAGCTCCTGGCTGATTTGGCCGATGCATATCCCCCTGAGAAGGCTGAAGGCATAACGGGTGTTTCTGCTGAGACGATTGAGAACCTGGCACGGGAGTATGCCACATCAAGACCCGCTGCCATTGTTGTTCGCAATGGACTCCGTTACAAAAACGGCGGCAATGCTTACCGGGCCATGGATATCCTGGGCTCCATAACCGGAAATATCGGTGTGATGGGCGGTGGAACATTGTGTACGGGAGCAACCCAGGGGCAAGCGAATGCTCCTCTACTCAGATTAAATGACGCACTCATTACATCCCCTACTGCAGAACGTGCACCGATAATTCCCCAGGCCAAATTCACCCAGGGTATGATTACGGGAAAGCCATACCCCATAAAGGCAATGGTCATTTATGCCAGCAATCCGCTTCACACTCACCCCAATCCCAAGAGATGGTTCGAGGAGATTTTCCCCAACCTTGAGCTCATCGTGGTGAATGACATTTTTATGACTGCAACCGCGGAATATGCCGACTATGTCCTGCCGGACTGCACGCTCTATGAGCGAGATGACATGGACATCGGCACAAACGGGCACATCCTCTGGCTGGATAAGGCGATAGAGCCCATGTATGAGTGCAGGCCGCCCATTTACTTCTGGAGCGAACTTGCCAAAAGATTAGGCTTGGGCGAGTACTTTGATAAGACTATTGATGAATGGACGCAGTTGAGGCTTGACTCTGAAGATCCCTCGGTTGCCGGTGTAGCGCCGCCTTTGACATTAGAAAGGCTGAAAAAGGAAAAAATCGTACGTGCCAACGTTCCCGATGGATTTTTTAATCCCTGGCTTCCAAAGAAATTTCCTACCCCTTCGGGAAGGCTGGAGTTTTACAACGAAGAGTTGTTGCCGGCAGGAGACGCCCTGCCCGTCTTCCGGGGGCAGATGGAGAGCCCCAGGTCAGCTTTGGCCGAGAAGTATCCTCTGGCATTCATTACCGCCAACAATAAGTATTTTATACACACCGCGTTCGCGAATGATCCGAAGACGCTGGAAAAATATCTGAAGGAGCCCCATGTTAGTATCAATCCTCTTGATGCCGAAAAGCGGAATATTTTAGATGGCGATATAGTGAGCGTCTATAATGACAGAGGGAGCTGTGAAGTGAAAGCGCTGATAAGCGAAACTGTTCCTCCCGGGGTGGTTAACATTCCTAATGGATGGTGGCCCAGGCAATTTATTGAAGGCCATCATCAGAACCTGCTTCTGCCGATCAGCAGCCTGGAAGTCCGGGATGAGACCCGGGAAATATTTTGGGATCTGGCTTTGGAGAGATCGGGTTCCGGGATGGGCGAGTTCCCGGAAACCATTTTCGGCTATTCCCCGGATACACTTTTTGACTGTCTTTGCGATGTCAAAAGGTCTGAGGAGGAAGTGAAGTGAGCCCATATTTTCCATATCAAACTGAGTGCATAGGCAATTTTGAAATGGTCCAAAAAAAACATGGATCTTCTCCAATTTAGAAAGATTGAAATAAATAATGAACAGAGACAGGAAAAACGATATCTGGTTGGCAGCCCCGTGCGGTCTCTATTGCGGTGCCTGCTCGGTCTATCAGGCAGTTAGACGAAAGGATTCACAATTCCTGGAAGCTGCGGCTAGCGGGATTGCTGAAATACTAGGTCATGCGGTCGATGTTAATGAATTAGACTGCGACGGATGTTTGTCTGATACAAGAGCGGTTCAGTGTCGTGAATGCGATCTTCGAGATTGTGCTCTATCGAAAGGTTACAACCACTGCGCTGAGTGTAATGAGTTTCCCTGTCAGAAGCTCGCTGATTTCAGCAATGACGGATTCCCTCACCATTCTGAGGTGCTGGAGAATGTTCGCCAACAGCAAGAAACCGGCATCAACTCGTGGATTGAAGCGCAGAGGGAAAGGTGGTGTTGTCCTGGTTGCGGTGAAGCGACCGACTGGTATTCCGAGCAATGTCCTCGCTGTGGTAGTATGTTGGAAGAGCATTTCTAATTTCATTTGTGCAGATTGTAACTACCCAGGTTCAGGGTTCAAGGTTCACGGTTCACGGTTAAACCCGATTTTATCGGGATTTTCTTCATGTTTCCAGAGCGACATAGCGTGTTCCTTGGCGCTTGGTGTGCAAAACCGTTTAGTATATCAAAAAACCGGATGAACAGGGTATTTGTCTAAAGAATAGAGACCTTCCTTTATTGCTTTTAACCTTGAACCCTGAACCGTGAACCTTATAACCTGAGTAGTTACTGCAGATTTTTCTTATTCAAGAATCGACACAGAGAACGGCAATTCCTTGACCCCCATATCAGTATTGCAGAAGCTGTCCTCATATTTAAGCCCCCAGCCAATGGCACGGTCAAGCGCCATATGGGATGCCCAGATGAGGCTGGCTTGCAGGGCTATGGGGGAATCACCTAACACACCGAATATCCCTATCAATAACGGCAGCAGAAGAATGTGGGCAAAGTTATAGACAACGCCGCCGATTTTCGGCCCTTTGAAGTACAGCAGAATAGACAGGTCAGGCAGGAAAAAACACAGGGCATAAACCGTCCAGGAAAACTGTAAATGTCCGTACATGGCTGCGGCTGCCAATAACAAACCCATTCCTTCAAGCCGGCGTTGCACAACGGGCGTAAAGATGTTTGTGAGACTATTCATAATCAGACTTTCCTTTGAATTTCCAGTGCCACTACGTGGGCATGTACCCGCCGCCGCCAATGCTTATCAGGGCACCGGTAATATAGGATGAAACATCAGAGGCCAGGAACAGCGCAGCATGGGCAATATCCGTAGGACTGCCGGCACGCTTGATCAACAGATCATCGCCGAGATTAAACCCTTCGCCTTTTGCCACATTTTCCCGCACAGTTTCGGGATCACCGAAAAAGTCAAAGGCAAAGCGTTTCCAATTGCTGCCCGCAGAAACATCCTCCTTGGTGTAGGGAAGAATCCAACCGGGTGCAATATTATTGACCCTGATGCCTTTTGCCGCCCAATCGAATGCAAGGGCCTTGGTAAACGAGTTGACGTATCCTTTAGATCCTGCATAGTTGACCAATTGCGATCCGGCTTTTGGTAGCAGCGACGACTGCGAAGAGATGTTGACAATGCTGCCGAAGCCCTTTGAAATCATCTCCCGGCCTACGGCCTGGGTGCAGTTAACCACCCCCATGATATTCAGATCCAGTTCCCACTGTATATCTTCCGGTTTCATGTCTTCGAATGGGGTGACAAAGTGAGGACCACCGGCGTTATTGATCAGGATCTCAATGCTGCCATACAGTTCCAAAGTCCGTGCCACCATGGCGTCCACGGAGCGCCGGTTCGTGATGTCGGTTTGTATGGCGATTGCTTTGCCTCCCAGCTGTTCCGCCTGTTCAGCGACCTGCTGAGACTTTTCAACATCCCGCGCGGCAATCACCACATTACAGCCTTCTCTAGCAAACTCCCTGCTGAGTCCTACCCCGATTCCGCTATTCCCTCCGGTGATAACCGCTGTCCTATCTTGAAGTCCTAAGTCCATCTTTATCCTCCTAAAGTCGACGTTAGAAAAATTGGTTCTTCTCCCAATTAGTTGGGAAAAAGGGTCCAAGGGGTCCAGGATTCAAGGGTTCAAGTGTTTGTTTTCCAGGGATTTGATCATTTCACTCGAATCCTTGAACCCTGGACCCCTTGAGCCCTTCATTTAGACCAAAAATCTTACAGCATTGTGTTGCCGCCGCTCACGCTCAGGATCTGTCCGGTCAAAAAAGACGCCCGGTCTGAAGAGAGAAAAACGACCGTGTCGGCGATATCTTCAGGTCTTCCGATGCGACGGATCGGCTGGCTGTCAAGCATCGGGAACTCCCCGCGGGCAATGCGTTCATCAATGGTTTCCGGGTCGCCAAAGAAATCGGGTCCTATTTTTCCCCAGAAAGTATCTGGTGATAGACCGTCCAACTCCGTGGGTAAAATAAGCCCCGGGGAGACACAGTTCAGTCGCACACCGTGAGCACCCCACTCATGGGCAAGGCTTTTGGAAAAAGCCCAGATAAACGACTTGGCTCCTGCGTAATAAGTGAGTCCGACACCGTGGGGGCTGTTCAGGGCGGCATCCGACAAGATGTTGACAATACT
Organism: Deltaproteobacteria bacterium; assembly: GCA_019307645.1. The sequence continues at coordinate 279 of JAFDJF010000283.1, read as the reverse complement.
TCCCCCGCCCGCTTCGATCATGCCGGGACCGATGGCGCGAATGCAATTGACAGCGCCCCAGGCATTGAGGTCAAAGACCCCGCGCCCGGCTTCCTCATCGTTGTCAAGGAAGGGGGTGGGCATGGCCCCGCCCGCATTGTTCACAAGAACATCTATTGATCGGAACTCATTTCGTGCTGCTGTGGCCACCGCGGCGACCTGGGCGGGATCAGTCACGTCGGTTTCTATGGCCAGGGCGCTGTAATTTTCACTGCGGAGCCTTTCCGCTAGCGCGGCGGC